>JAAZHF010000350.1 GCA_012510865.1 Gammaproteobacteria bacterium | reverse complement strand
GGTAGGGGAGGATGCGGTCGTCCTGGGTGTAGTCGCCCAGCTGCCAGTAGTCGGCCATCAGGCCGGCGTCCCAGCTGCGCCCCCGCCCGTAGACGCCGAGGTCGCTGCGGATCGCGAAGTTCGTGCGCCCGTTGAGGTTGCTGCTCGAGTCCTCCATGTAGCGCGGGTCGCTGGCCCAGTTGAGGTTGGCCCGGGCCTGCCAGTGGCGGTCGATGTTCTGGCGGCCGTTGAAGCGGAGGCGGCCGCGATCGTCCTTGCGCCGGTTGCCTTCCGCGATCCCCTGGTCGATTTCTTCCTGGCGTCCGTCCCGGGCGAGCCGGTCGGACGGCAGGGCCTCCACGTCCAGCACGCCCGCGCCGCCGTGGGTGCGGTAGCGGAACTCGGTCCCCAGCAGCAGTCCGCGCCGGGTCATCAGCCGCGGCTCCAGCGTCATGTCGTAGTGCGGCGCCAGGTTGATGTAGATCGGCTGGCGCCAGTCGAAGCCGTTGCGGCTGGAGTAGGAGATGCTGGGATACAGCAGGCCGGTGCGGCGGCGGTTGTCGGTCGGGAAGGCGAAGACCGGGACGTACAGCACCGGCACCTTGCCCACGCGCAGGGTGGCGCTGCGCGCGATCCCCTGGCCCTTGTCGTTGTCGATGTCGATGCGCTCGGCGCGCAGCTCCCACCAGCGGTCGTCCGGCGGGCAGGTGGAATAGGTCGAGCCGTAGAGCGCACCCTGCGAGCCCTTCATCTCGATGCGCTCGGCGCCGCCGTTGCCGCGGCGCTCGGTCAGCTGGTAGGTGACGTTGTCGATGCGGTGGGTGTCGGCCTCCTGGTCGCCCTCGAGCCGTTCGGCCACGAGCCGCATGCCGGCGTCCTGGTAGCGGACGCGGCCGCTGGCGACATAGGTGGAGGTCTCGCTGCGGTACTCGAGGTTGTCGGCGCCCAGGAACTGGTCGCCGCGGCGCAGGGTGACGTTGCCCGAGTACTCCAGGCTCTCGCCGTCGATGCCGGCGAGGTTGTCGCCGGCGATGGCGGTGGGAAGGCTCGATCGGTCGCCCGGTGCCGGGGTCGCGGGCTGGGCGTCGGGGAACTCGGGCACCGATTCGATGATCGGGCACAGGCTCCAGTCCGGCTCGATGTCGTCGTCGGCCAGCGCCGCCGGATGGTGTGCCGCGATCGCGCAGGCGATGCAAAGCGGCAGCGGGAGCAGGCGGAGGCTTTTGCGCACGCAGGGATCCGGTGGGGAAGAGCGGCGGCTAGCTTGCCGCATCCCCTGCGACGCGGCAATCCACGCCGCGTGACGGCGCCGCGGCGGTCACGGGTCCCCGCCTGCGGCAAGTGCCTGCACGTGCGCGATCGCGCATTCGGCCAGCGCGGCGAGGTCGTAGCCACCCTCGAGCACCGAGACCAGGCGGCCGCCGGCATGGGCGCCCGCGATCGCCACGAGCGCGGAGGTCAGCCACGCATAGTCGTCGGCCTCCAGTTCGACGTGGGCGGTGGGGTCGGCGCGATGGCCGTCGAAGCCGGCGGACACCATGAGGAGCTCCGGCCCGAACGCGTCCACCGCCGGCAGCAGGCGCTCGCGCCAGGCTTCGCGGAAGCGGTGGCTGCCGGTGCCCGCGCGCAGGGCGGCGTTGTGTACGTTCCGCGCGCCGCGGTCGGCCGGGTCGCCGCTGCCCGGGAACAGCGGCATCTCGTGGGCGCTGGCGTAGAGGACCCGCGGGTCGCCGGCGAAGATCGCCTGGGTGCCGTTGCCGTGGTGGATGTCGAAGTCGACGATCGCCACCCGCGACAGGCCGTGGCGGTCGAGCGCGTGCGCCGCCCCGACCGCGACGTTGTTGAACAGGCAGAAGCCCATGGCGTGGGCGGGCGTCGCGTGGTGCCCGGGCGGACGGACCGCGCAGAAGGCGTGGGCGGACTCGCCGCCCATGACCCGGTCGACCGCCGCGACGACCGCGCCCGCGGCCCGGAGCGCCGCTTCCGGCGAGCCCGGGGAGAGGACGGTGTCGGGATCGAGCTGCACCGCGTGCCCGGCGCCGCCTTCCAGCACCGAGTGCAGGAGGAGCGGTTCGTGCACGCGCAGGAGCTGGCCGCGCGTGGCGCGCGGCGCCTCGACCCAGTCCAGGCCGGGCACGTGGTCGCGCAGCGCGGCCACCACCGCGCCGAGCCTCGCGGGGGACTCGACGTGCCCGGGACCGGTGTCATGCGCGAAGCACGCGGCGTGGGTGTAGACCGGCAGCCGCTGCGCGGGCACGGCTCAGGTCCTGCGGCGCTCGTGCTGCCAGATGACTTCGCCGTGGCCGTCGGCCCTCGCCAGCACGCGGCAGAGCACGAACAGCAGGTCGGACAGGCGGTTGAGGTAGCGCACGGCCTGCGGCCGCACCTCTTCCGCGCGCGCCAGCGTCACCGCGCGGCGCTCGGCCCGGCGGACCACGGTGCGCGCCACGTGGCAGCGCGCGGAGGCCTCGCCGCCGCCGGGCAGGATGAACTCCTTGAGCGGGGGCAGGTCGGCGTTGTAGCGGTCGAGGTGTTGCTCCAGCCGTTCGACGTCGGCGTCGTCGATCGCGGCGTGGCCGGGGATGCAGAGCTCGCCGCCAAGGTCGAACAGCTGGTGCTGGATCGCCGTCAGCAGGACGCGGACGTCGTCGGGCAGGCTCGCCGCCAGGACCATCCCGATCGCCGAATTGGCCTCGTCGACGGTGCCATAGGCTTCGACCCGCGCGGCGTCCTTGCCGGTGCGGCTGCCGTCGCCCAGGCCGGTGCTGCCGTCGTCGCCGGTGCGCGTATAGATCTTCGAGAGGCGGTTGCCCATCGTCGCTCAGCGGCGGTCCGCGCGCCGCCCGGCAATCCCCGCGTGCCCCGCGACGGCGCCGGCGACCGCCTGCGCGAGCGCGGCCGCCGCCACGAACATCGCCGTGGCCGACAGGTAGGGCCCGAACCAGTGGCCGTAGTTGGCGGCCCAGCCGGCGACCGTGGGAGCGGGGACCGCCGGCGAGAGCCAGTAGAAGCCGCCCTGCGCGAACAGGTGGCAGACCGCGGTGGACGCCACCAGGGCCACGGCCAGGCGGGCAAGCGCGGCGGCCCCGGGACCGGAGTAGCGCCGGCGCAGCCAGTCGCCGCCGGCCCACATCGCCGCGTGCGCGGGCACCAGCATCCAGTAGCCCGGGGACACGCAGTAGTGGGCGAAGAAGTCCATGCCCTGCCGGCTGATGACCAGGTAGTCGATGAGCACGGCCAGCGCCATCAGCGCGGGGAACGCCCAGCGGGCCCAGCTGCGCAGGTAGAAGCCGCCGATGAAGAACGCCGCCCAGGTCGCGTCCGGGACCGGCGTGAAGTGGGTGAAGACGTGGCTTCGCGTGGCCGCCATCAGCAGCACGAGCAGCGACAGGACGATGGCGCGTTGCAGGGTGGTGTTCATCTCGCGGGCGGCTCCGACGGTTGCTGCTGGTTGCGGGCATTCTAGCGAACTGGAGGCGTCGGCGGCCGTATCATGCGGGCATGACGGCGACACATGACGTGCTGGTGGTCGGCGGCGGCCGGGGCGGGGCCAGCCTGGCGATCGCATTGGAGGGGTCGGGGCTGGACGTGGCGATGGTCGAGGCCGCGCCCGCGGCGGCGATGCCACCGGTGTTCGACGAGCGCAACCTGAGCTTCGCCGAGGCCACGGTCAACGCGCTCCGGTCGCTGGGCGTGATGCAGCGCCTGCGCGCCCCGACCGGTGCCATCACCCGCATCCACGCCAGCCGGCGCGGCGACTTCGGGCGCGTGGTGCTCGAGGCCTCGGACCACGGTCGGGAGGCGTTCGGGCAGGTCGTGGTCGCGCGCGACTTCGGCGAGGCGCTGGAGGCGCGGCTGGCCGACGTGGCCGGCCTCACCCGGCATCGCGCCACCCGCTTCACCGGCTTCGGCCCGGACGATGGCGGCCACCGGGTCCTCGAGTTCGCGGGCGACGGCCCGTCCCGGCTGCGTGCACGCCTGGTCGTCGGGGCCGACGGCGCCGCCAGCGGCGTGCGCGACGCCCTGGGGATCGACGCCACCCGGCACGACTACGGGCAGGTGCTTCTGGTGGCCCGCGTGCAGGCGGCCCGCGCGCCCGACGGCACGGCCTACGAGCGCCTGGGCGACGACGGCCCGACCGCGCTCCTGCCGCGCGGCGACCGCGCCTGGGGACTGGTGCACGGCGTCGCCGCGTCGGCGGCCGACCAGGTCGCGGCGCTGGACGACGCGGGATTCCTCCGGCGCGTCCAGGACGCCTTCGGCTGGCGCGTGGGGCGGCTGCTGTCGACGGGCAGGCGCAGCGCCTACGCGGCGATCGCAGTGCGTGCCGCGGAGACGGTGCGCGCGCGCGCCGTGCTGGTCGGGAACGCGGCGCAGTCGATCCATCCGGTCGGGGCCCAGGGCTTCAACCTCGGCCTGCGCGACGCACTGACCCTTGCGGAGCTGCTCACGGACTGCGCGCGCGAAGGCGGCGACCCCGGTGCGCCGGCGCTGCTGGAGGCCTACGTGGCGCGGCGCCGCGAGGACCGCGCGCGAACGCTGGAATTCTCGGATGGCCTGGCGAGGATCACATCGAACCCGGGCCACGCCGCGTCCCTGCTGCGCAGCGCCGGATTGCTGGCGCTCGCCGCGCTTCCGGGGCTGCGCGCGGGGCTGGTCGGCGGTGCCATGGGCTATCGCGGCGACGTGCCGGCGGCCTGCCGCGCCGGAGCGCGGACGTGAGCCGGGGACGTTTCGACGTCGCCGTCGCCGGTGGCGGGGTCGTGGGCGCGGCAGCGGCGCTGGCGCTGGCCCGGCTGGGCCTGTCCGTGGTCCTGGTCGAGGGGCGCGCGCCCCCGCCGTGGTCGCGCGACCGGCCCGACCTGCGGGTGTTCGCCTTCGCCCACGACAATGCCGCGCTGCTGGACTCGATCGGCGCGTGGGCCGGCATCGCCGGACGCGACGGCCGGCCGAACCGGCTGCAGCCCTACCGCATGATGCGCGTCTGGGACGCGGCCGGCGGCGGGGAACTGGCCTTCGACGCCGACCGCGTGGGTCGGCCGGAGCTCGGCTGGATCGTCGAGAACGCGCTGCTGGTCGACCGCCTGTGGGCCTGCCTCGCGGAGGCCGGCGTCGCGCTGCGCTGTCCGGCGCGCGTGGAAGCGCTCGAGCAGGACGCCGCCGGCGTGCGCCTGCGGCTGGACGACGGCCGCGCGGTCGCGGCCCGGATCGCCCTGGCGGCGGACGGCGCGGGATCCACGCTGCGCGCGCTCGCCGGCATCGGGGTGGAGGGCCATGGCTACGGGCAGTCCGGCGTGGTGGGCTACGTCCGCACTGCGATCGGGCACGGTGACACGGCATGGCAGCGCTTCCTGCCCGGCGGCCCGCTCGCCTTCCTGCCCTTCGAAGGCGGCGCGTGCTCGATCGTGTGGTCGCTGCCGACCGACGAGGCGGAGGCGGCGCTGGCCATGGACGACCGCGGCTTCGGCCACGCCCTCGAGCGCGCCTTCGACCGACGCCTGGGCAGCGTCGAACCGTGCTCCGCCCGCGCCGCGTTCCCGCTGCGCCTGCAGCTGGCGCAGCGCTTCGCCGCCGGGCGCGTGCTCCTGCTCGGCGACGCCGCGCACGTGATGCACCCGCTTGCCGGGCAGGGGGTGAACATCGGCCTGCGCGACGTGGCCGCGCTGCGCGACTCGATCGCGTCCGCGCTGGAACGGCGGCAGGCCTGGGACACTCCGCAGCGCATCGGTCGCTGGGCGCGCCTGCGACGCAGCGAATCCACCCTGGCGGCGCGCGCGTTCGACGTCATCAACCGGGTCTACACCAGCGAAGCGCCCCCGGCCGTGCTGCTGCGCGGGCACGCGCTGGGGCTGGCAGGGCGCCTGCCGCCGGTCGCCGGGGCCCTGTGGAGGCGCGCTGCGGGCCTCTGAGGGGCCGCCGGCGGCTCAGCGCATCCAGCCCTTCAGTTCCGCCGCGTCCAGAACGCCGTTGCCGTCGTTGTCGACGGCGGCGAACTCCGCGCTCAGCGTCGCGTTCGCCCGCGCCTCGTTCCGGTTCAGGCGGCCGTCGCCGTTGGCGTCGAGCGCCGCCATGTCGATGTGGTAGTCGCCGACGACCGAATTCGACGGGCTCGACGTGATCGTGACCTGCGGCTCGCTGGGCATCGGCGCAGGCGCGGGCAGCGGCGCGGGAGGCGGGGGCGGCGGTTCGGTGGCGGCGGCGCGCGCCTCGCTGGCGGCGGCCTGCGCCTCCATCGCGGCGCGGCGGGCCTCGCTGCCGGCCGCGCTGGCGGTGCCGGCGGCAGCGCTGGAGCGCACGGCGGTCTCGGCGGGCAGCGCGATGCCGTCATTGGCGATCGTGCTGGCCGCGCCCGCGTCGTTGGCGGCGCGCCGCGCAGAGTAAGCCGCCTGCTCCGCGCGTCGCGAGGCTTCGTCGGCCTGCCATGCGCTGTACACCGCCTGGGCCTGGCCGTGCGCCGTGACCGCGCCCGCGTCGCGCTGCGCGGCGGCCTCGGCGGCGGCCTCCCTGGCGCGGCGTGCGTCCGCGTCGGCGGCGCGTGCGTCCTGGTGGGCGGCGGTGGCATTGGACTTCGCGCGGACCGTCGTCCCGGACGTGCCGGCGGCCTGCGCGAACAGCGGGCCGCTCGCGGCGAGGCCGCAGGCGAGGAGGGCGATGGCGAGGGGATGGAACTGCCCGGTGCGGATCATGGCTGGGGGTCCTCTGGTGGCGTCGCTGCGCACGCTAGCGCGGCCCCGATGAAGCCCGGGTCAGGCGCAGCCTTCCGCCGGCTGAACGTGCCCCCGCCTTCAGCGGCCGTTCGGCAGCGCCACCACCGTGATCTCCTCGCGGTCGTGGTAGAGCTGGCGTGCCCGCAGCTCCAGCGGCCGGCCGGCCTCCTCCTGGAACAGGTCGAGGCACAGCCGGGTTTCCAGCCAGCGCTTCTTCATGGGCAGCTTCAGGTTGAACACGGCCTGCCGGCACCAGCCTTCGCGGAACCAGGTCGCCATCCGCGAAGCGACGCGCCGCGGCTGCTCGACCATGTCGCAGACCATCCAGTCGAGGGTCCGCGGCGGCTGCCAGCGGAAGCCGTCCTCGCGCAGGTGTTCCACGCCGCCGGCCTGCAGGACGTGCGGGCGCAGCGGCCCGTTGTCGACCGCGGTGACCTGGAGACCCGCGCGCTGCAGGACCCAGGTCCAGCCCCCCGGGGCCGCGCCCAGGTCGGCCGCGGTGAGTCCCGGGCGAAGCAGGCGCTCGCGCTCGCGGTCGCCGAGCAGGGTCAGGAACGCCTCCTCGAGCTTCAGCGCCGAGCGCGAGGGGGCCTCGCGGTGCAGGCGCAGCCGCGGGGCACCCATCGGATACGGGGATGCGTCGGCGGGATCCGCGGTCGCCAGCAGCAGGTGATCGCCGGCCAGCAGGCAGGCATGCAGCCGAGGCAGGCGGGGATCGTCGCCGGCGGCGAGCAGGCCCGCCTTCCGCAGCGCCGGGCGGAGCGCGTTGCCCAGGGCCCGTGCGAGGCCCGCGAGCGGACGCGCCGCGTCGCTGTCGGGATGCTCGACCACCAGCGACCCGAATCCGGTCCCGCGGCCGGTGGACGCGGCGGCGCGTGGCTCCAGCGCCGCGAGCACGGCACCGACGCGATCCCCGGTATCGATGCCGGCGAGTTCGTCGAGCAGCACGAGTTTCTGGCGCGCGAACACGAGCCGCCGCCAGGGCAGCGCGCGCGACAGGGCGCCGGCGTCGCCGCCCGGGACGGGGAAGCGCACGAATCCCGATCCGCGCGCGGTGTCTGCGTAGCCGTGGTGGCCGGCGGCCGCCGCGCGCTCGCCGAGTTCGGCGGCCAGCTCGGGCTCGAAGCCGCTGCGGCAGTAGCAGAGCAGGCCGCCGCTCATGCGCCGCCCTGCGCGGGCGCCGCCATCAGTAGCGCTGGCCGCCGCGGCTGCCGTAGGCGGCCAGCACGGCGCGCGCCTCGTCGCGGGCGATGTCGCGCACGAGCGCGATTCCCCGGCGAGCCAGTTCGCCCGGCCAGTCCCCGGGCAGCGGCCCCTCGTCGAACTCGGTCAGCTCGTGCACGTCGCTGGCGCGGGCGCCGATCAGCAGGCGGTCCACGCCCGCCCAGATGGTGGCGCCGTAGCACTGGCAGCAGGGCTGGGCCGAGGTCGCCAGGGTGTACGGGCCGCAGGGCCGGCCGTCGGCGTCGACGTTGAGGCGCGCGCGCCCCAGGGCCTGCTGTGCCAGCATGTAGGCCATGTTCTCGGCGTGGGCGAGCGAGGTCGACTGCGGCAGCACCACGTTCACGCCGGCCGCGACCACGCGGTCGTCGGGCCCGAAGAGCGCCGCGCCGAACGGCCCTCCCGTGCCCGCTTCGACGTTGCGCGATGCCAGCGCGATCGCCAGCCCGACCTTGTCCGCGTCGGTGGGGAAGGCGCGGCCGGGCTCGATGGTGCCGGCGACCCAGTCGGGAAGCTGCAGGCGGACGTGCGCGGGCAGGCTCATCGGACGCTCCAGGTGTCGCGCAGGGTCACGCTGCGGTTGAAGACCGGCCCGGCCGGGCCGTGGTCGCGGCGGTCGGCCACGAAATAGCCGAGGCGTTCGAACTGGAACGACTCCTCGGGCGCGGCGGCGGCGGCGGCCGGCTCGATGTAGCCGCGCACGGTGACGCGCGAGTCCGGGTTGATGTGGTCGCGGTAGGAGGTGCGGCCGTCGGCCTCGTCGTCGGGATCGGGAACGGAGAACAGGCGGTCGTAGAGGCGGATCTCGGCCGGGACGGCGCGCGCGGCGTCGACCCAGTGGATGGTTCCCTTGACCTTGCGGTTGGCACCTTCCATGCCGGGGCGGGATTCCGGGTCCAGGGTGCAGCGCAGTTCGACGGGATCACCGGCCGCATCGTGCACGACCTCGTCGCAGCGCACGATGCCGGCGCCGCGCAGGCGGACCTCGCCGCCCGGCACCAGCCGCTTCCAGCCCTTGGGCGGGACTTCCGCGAAGTCGTCGCGCTCGATCCACACCTCGCGCGAGAACGGCACCTCGCGCTCGCCGAAGGACGGGTCCTTGGGGTGGTTCGGGAAACGCAGCGACTCGGAGTGGCCCTGAGGGAGGTTCGTGATCACCAGCTTCAGCGGCGCCACGACCGCCATGCGCCGGGGCGCGCGCGCGTCGAGGTCCTCGCGCAGCGCGCCCTCCAGCACCGAGAAGTCGATCACCGAGTTCTGCTTGCTGATGCCGAGCCGCTCGACGAACAGGCGCAGCGCACCCGGCGTGTAACCGCGCCGACGGAGCCCCTGCAGCGTGTACATGCGCGGGTCGTCCCAGCCGTCGACCAGGCCCTCGGCCACCAGCTGGGTGAGCTTGCGCTTGCTCATGACCGCGTAGTTGATGTTGAGCCGCGAGAACTCGATCTGGCGCGGCTTGCCGGCCTCGATCGGAAGGCCGCGCGCGCGCAGCGGTTCCAGCAGTTCCGGGTGCCCGGCGAGGTCCACCTTGTCCACGCACCAGTCGTACAGCGGGCGGTGGTCCTCGAACTCGAGCGTGCACAGCGAATGGGTGATGCCCTCGACGGCGTCGCCCAGCGCGTGCGCGATGTCGTACATGGGGTAGATCGGCCAGGCGTCGCCGGTGTTCTGGTGCGGCACCTTCTTGATCCGGTACAGCGCCGGGTCGCGCATGTTCATGTTGCCGCTGGCCATGTCGATCCTGGCGCGCAGGGTGCGCGCGCCATCCTCGAACTCGCCCGCGCGCATGCGCCGGAACAGGTCGAGGTTCTCCTCGACGCTGCGGTTGCGGTAGGGCGATTCGCGGCCCGGCTCGGTCAGGGTGCCGCGGTACTCGCGCACCTGTTCGGCGCTCAGGTCGCAGACGAAGGCGTCGCCCTGGCGGATCAGCTTCTCCGCGGCGAGGTAGAAGACCTCGAAGTAGTCGGAGGCGTGGCGCAGGCTGGCCCAGTCGAAGCCGAGCCAGCGCACGTCGTCCTGGATCGCCTGCACGAACTCGGGGTGCTCCTTCTCGGGGTTGGTGTCGTCGAAGCGCAGGTTGCAGCGGCCGCCGAACTCCTCGGCGATGCCGAAGTCCAGGCAGATCGCCTTGGCGTGGCCGATGTGCAGGTAGCCGTTGGGTTCGGGCGGGAACCGCGTGCGGATCGCGGCGTGCTTGCCGCTGGCCAGGTCGTCGCGGACGATCTGGCGGATGAAGTCCTGCTTCACGGGCGCCGTGCCGGCGCCGGCCGTGGTGTCGTGGGGTGCGGTCATGCGGGTCGTCGGGGAAGCGGGCGCGGGCCTGCGCCGGGGACCGGGCAGTGTAGCGGAGCGGCGCGGACGAGGCTTGCCGTGGCGCCGGGCGCGTGACCATGATCGGGGTCCCCGAACCGGAGCCCGGACATGCATGCCTCCAACGTCCACCACGTCCACGGCCGCCCGCTGCGCGGCGAGTTCCCCGGCCTGTCCCGGGTGGTCTTCGGCATGGGCTGCTTCTGGGGCGCCGAGCGCCTGTTCTGGACGCTCAGCGGGGTCGAGACGACCGCCGTCGGCTACGCCGGCGGCACGACCGACGGGCCGTCCTACCGGGAGGTCTGCAGCGGCCGCACCGGGCACGCCGAGGTGGTGCGGGTGGTCTACGACCCCGCCGTGATCGCCTTCGAAGCCTTGCTTGCCCGCTTCTGGGAGGGGCACGACCCGACCCAGGGCATGCGCCAGGGCAACGACGTCGGCAGCCAGTACCGTTCGGTGATCCACTGCGACACCCGCGCGCAGTACGCGGCGGCGCTGGCCAGCCGCGACGCCTACCAGCAGCGGCTCCGCGCCGCGGGGTTCGGCGCGATCACCACGGAGATCGTGCATCCGGCGCCACCCTTCCACTATGCGGAAGAGGAGCACCAGCAATACCTGTCGAAGCACCCGGGCGGCTACTGCGGCCTCGGGGGCACGGGCGTCCGCTGCCAGGCGGGCGCCGTCGCCTGATCGCACGCCGCCGGCCATGCGCCACCGCCTCGGCACGCTGCTCGCGCGCTACCTCGCCCGCCCCCGGGCGGGGCACAGTTCGCTGCCGGCCACGACGCCGGAGGACCTTGGGGCCGTGCTGCAGGCGGGCGATGTCCTCCGGGTGGAGGGCACCAGCCGCCTGTCGACGGCCATCAAGTACCTGACCCAGTCGACCTGGTCGCACGCGGCGCTGTACGCCGGCGACCGCCTGGGCGGGACCGCGATGCTGGTGGAGGCAGACGTCGTCGAGGGCGTGCGGCTGGTGCCGCTGTCGCTGTATTCGGACATGCACACGCGGATATGCCGCCCGGTCGGCCTTGGGCCCGCCGAGCTGGACGCATTGCTGGGCTTCCTGCGCGCGCGGCTGGGCAACGGCTACGACCTGCGCAACGTGTTCGACCTGCTGCGCTACCTGGTCCGGGTGCCGGTGCCGGAGCCGATGAAGCGGCGGATGCTGGCGCTGGGCAGCGGCGACCCGACGCGGGCGATCTGCTCCACGCTCCTGGCACAGGCCTTCGAATCGATCCGCTATCCGATCCTGCCGCTGGTCGAGTCGATCCCGCCGGAACATCCCGGCGCCGCGAGGGCGCGGCGGGAGATCCTGCATATCCGCGACTGGTCGCTGTTCGTGCCGCGGGACTTCGACGTCTCGCCCTATTTCCGCATCGTCAAGCCGCGGCTGGACGACGGCTTCGACTACAGGACGCTTCGCTGGGGGGACTAGACGCCGGCCGCGCCCGGGACGTGGATCGGCAGCGTGGTGTCCGGGGCGGGAGGCTCCAGCAGGTCGGGCGGCAGCCCGCGCAACATGCCGGCAAGTCCGCGCAGGAATTCACCCATCGCCGTGCTCCGGCGCCACACCATGGCGATGCGCCGGCTGGGCGCCGGGGCGCGGAAGTCCACCAGCCGGATGTTGTCCGGGCGCGCGACCGGCGGCTTGACCGCCAGCGTCGGCAGCAGGGTCACGCCGACGTTGGCCGCCACCATCTGGCGCAGGGTCTCCAGGCTGGTGGCCTGGAACTCGGCCTTTTCGGCGGCGCCCGCCATCTGGCAGACGTCGAGCGCCTGGTCGCGCAGGCAGTGGCCGTCGGCCAGTAGCAGCAGGCGTTCGTCGGCCAGGTCGCCGAGGGACAGCGGGCCGCGGCCGGCCAGCGGGTGGGACTCGGGCACGGCCAGCACGAAGGGCTCCTCGAACAGGAACTCGACCTCGAGCTGGTCGTCGTTCACCGGCAGTGCGAGCAGGGCGGCGTCGAGCCGGCCCTGCTGCAGGCGCTCCAGGAGGACGTCGCTCTTCTCTTCCACCAGCAGCAGCTCAAGCCTGGGGAAGCGGCGCCGGATGTCCTGCACCACGTGCGGCAGCAGGTAGGGGCCGAGGGTGGGGAACAGCCCCAGGGTCACCGTGCCGGCCTCGGGGTCCTGGCTGCGCCGGGCGGCTTCGCGCATCTCCTCGACGTCGGCCGCGATCCGCCGCGCACGCGCGGCGACGTCGCGACCGGCCGGCGTCAGCATCACGTTGCGGGGCGCCCGCTCGACCAGGGTCACGCCCAGCTCCTCCTCCAGCTTGCGGATCTGGGTCGACAGGGTCGGCTGGCTGACGAAGCTCGCCGCGGCCGCCCGCCCGAAGTGCAGGTGGTCGGCCAGGGCGATGAAGTAGCTGAGGTCGCGCAGGTTCATGGCGGTGTTCCTCGTCCTGCGGGCAGGGCGGCTCAGGCTTCGGCCGTCGCCGCTTCCGCCGCCGGGCTGCTGCTGCGGATCAGGTGGTCGAACGCGCCCAGCGCGGCCTTGGCGCCCTCGCCCATGGCGATGACGATCTGCTTGTACGGCACCGTGGTCGCGTCGCCTGCCGCGAACACCCCCGGGAGCGAGGTCTGCCCGCGGTCGTCCACCAGGATCTCGCCGCGCGGGCTGAGGTCGAGCGTGCCCTTGAGCCACTCGGTGTTGGGCAGCAGGCCGATCTGCACGAAGACGCCCTCCAGCTCCAGGCGATGGGAGTCCCCGCCGGCGCGGTCGCGGTAGACGAGGCCGGTCACGCGCTTGCCGTCGCCCAGCACCTCGGTGGTCTGCGCGGAGGTGATGATGCGCACGTTGGGCAGGCTGCGGAGCTTGCGCTGCAGCACCTGGTCGGCGCGCAGGACGCTGTCGAACTCGAGCAGCGTGACGTGGTCGACGATGCCCGCGAGGTCGATCGCCGCCTCGACGCCGGAGTTGCCGCCGCCGATCACCGCCACGCGCTTGCCCTTGAACAGCGGGCCGTCGCAGTGGGGGCAGTAGGCCACGCCCTTGTTGCGGTACTGGTCCTCGCCGGGGACGCCCATCTGCCTCCAGCGCGCGCCCGTGGCGAGCACGACGCTGCGGCCGCGGACGCTGGCGCCGCTCTCGAGTTCGATCGTGGTGACGCCCTCGTCGTCCTGGACCAGGGCCTTCGCGCGCTGCAGGTTCATGATGTCGACGTCGTACTCGCGGACGTGGGCCTCCATCTGCGCCGCGAAGCGCGGGCCCTCGGTCGCCGGCACCGAAATGAAGTTCTCGATCGCCATGGTGTCGAGCACCTGGCCGCCGAAGCGCTCGGAGACCACGCCGGTGCGGATGCCCTTGCGCGCGGCATAGATCGCCGCCGCGGCGCCGGCGGGTCCGCCGCCGACCACGAGCACGTCGAACACGTCCTTCTTCGCGATGGCGGCGGCCTCGCGCTTCGCGGCGCCGGTATCGAGCCTGGCGACGATCTGCTCCAGGTTCATGCGGCCCTGGTCGAAGACCTCGCCGTTGAGGAACACGGTCGGCACCGACATCACCTCGCGCGCCTCGACCTCGTCCTGGAACAGGGCGCCGTCGATGGCGACGTGGTGGATGCGGGGGTTCAGCACCGCGGCCAGGTTAAGCGCCTGGACCACGTCCGGGCAGTTCTGGCACGAGAGCGAGAAATAGGTCTCGAAGTGGTATTCGCCCTCGAGGTTACGCACCTGCTCCAGCAGTTCCGGCGCGGCCTTCGACGGATGGCCGCCCCCCTGCAGAAGCGCCAGCACCAGCGAGGTGAACTCATGGCCCATCGGCAGGCCGGCGAAGCGCAGGTCGATGTCGTGGCCGGGCGAGGTCACGGCGAAGGAGGGCTTGCGGTGGGCGTCGTCGCGCGAGACCTCGACCGAGACCTTGTCCGACAGCGCGCGGATGTCCTCGAGCAGTTCGAGCATCTCCGACGACTTGGTGCCGTCGTCGACGCTGGCCACCAGCACGACGGGGCGCTGCAGGCGCTC
>JAAZHF010000349.1 GCA_012510865.1 Gammaproteobacteria bacterium | reverse complement strand
GCTGTAGGCCGCGGTCAGCGCCGGCAGCAGGTTCTGCAGCACGCCCACGGCGTCCTGCTTTTCCGAGAACAGGAAGTACGCCAGCGTCATCGCGCTGCCGCAGAGGCTGATGATCCAGAAGCTCCTCGGCACCACCGCGCGTCCGGCGCGGCGCGAGGCGCCGAACTGCACCAGCCAGCGCGCTCCGAACAGCAGTGCGCCGGACAGCCCGATCAGCTTCCAGGGCGTGACGGCGATGCCGGTCCAGTCCAGGGCGGCGATGGTTTCGTTCATGGCAGGACCTCCAGGTCGTGCGCGACGCGTTCGTCGGCGATGGCATGCGTGCCGCGGCGCAGCAGCCACAGCACGCCGCGCAGGTCGCTGATGCCGACCAGCGCACGGCCGAGGTTGTCGTACTTGCTCTGGCCGTGGCGGCGCGGGCGGTGGTTCACCGGCACGCTGAGCGTGCGCCAGCCGGCGCGCTGCATCAGCGCCGGCAGGAAGCGGTGCATGTGGTCGAACGCGGGAAGGTCGAGGAAGGCCTCGCGCTCGAACAGCTTGATGCCGCAGCCGGTGTCCGGGGTGGCGTCGCGCAGCAGGCGGGCGCGGATGCCGTTGGCGATGCGCGACGCCCAGCGCTTGCTCGCGGAATCCTCGCGCTTGACGCGCCAGCCGGCGAACAGCCGGACGTCGTCGGCCGCGCCGGCGCGCGCCTGCAGCAGCCGGGGCAGGTCCGCGGGGTCGTTCTGGCCGTCGCCGTCGAGGGTCGCGATCCAGGCGGCGCGCGCGGCCTTCACCCCGGAGCGGAGCGCCGCGCTCTGGCCGCTGCGCGCGCGGTGCCGGAGCACGCGCAGCTGCGGCCGGTCCACGGCGCAGGCGGCCAGCGTGGCGGCGGTGCCGTCGTCGGACGCGTCGTCCACGCAGATGATCTCGTAGCTGGTGGCATCGCGCAGGGCGGCGTCGATCTCGTCGATCAGGCCGGGGAGGTTGTCGGCTTCGTTGTAGGCGGGCACGACCACGCTGAGGGCCGGCGCCAGCGCGCGTCGCGGATTGGAAAGGTCCATGGTCATGCGCTGCATCCCGAGAAGAGGTCGTCGCCGCTGCGATAGAGCGCGGTGCGGACCCCGAACAGGCCGAGCACCGAATGGAACAGCTGGTCGTGGCTCGCGGGGGCGTCGGCCTTCGCACGCAGGCACGCCGTGTCGATGCGGCCTGCCGCGGCCAGGCCAGGAGAGCGCCAGGCCACCATCGGCACCTTCTTCTGCGCGTCCGGCGCGATCGCCCAGGGCAGGCCGTGCAGGTACAGGCCGTTTTCGCCCAGCGATTCACCGTGGTCGGACACGTAGAGAAGGGCGCCGTCGCGGTCCTGGCGGCGGGCGAGCAGGGTGATGACGTCGGCGAGCAGGTCGTCGGTCGCCAGCACCGCGTTGTCGTAGCTGTTCACCACCTGCTCGCGACGGCAGCGACCGAGGGCGTCGCTGTCGCAGGTGGGGCCGAAGCGCCGCAGGTCCGGGGGCGTGCGTGCGTGGTAGGCCGGCCCGTGGTTCCCGATCTGGTGCAGCACGATCAGCTGGTCGCCGGGGACGCGGTCGATCGCGGCCTCCAGGCCCTCGAGCAGGATCCGGTCCTGGCATCCGCGCGCGGCGCACTCGGCGCCGGCCGCGGTGGCGCGCATGGACTCGACCTCCAGGCCGGTGCAGACACCCTTGCAACCCGACTGGTTGTCGCGCCACAGCACGTGCACCCCGGCGTGGTCGAGGACATGCAGCAGCGACTCCGAGTGGGCGAGGAGAGCCTTGTCGTACCCCGCCTGGCCATCGGGCGAGAACATGCACGGCAGCGAGACTTCGGTGCTGGTGCCGCAGGCGGTGACGTCGCTGAAATTGACCACGCTGGACAGGGCGAGGCGTGGCGTGGTCTGGCGTTCGTATCCGTTCAGGCCCCAGTTCTGCGCGCGCAGGGTCTCGCCCACCACCAGCACCAGCAGGCGTGGCCTGGCGCCGGGTGGCCGCGTCGCGACCACGGCGTCGCGGCCGAGGATGCGGCGCGGTCCGTTCGCGGCGCCCTCGCCACGGACGGCGGTCGCGGTGGCCACCACCAGGTTGCCGGGCGTGATCAGGTGGCGCAGTTCCCGGTGGTTGCGCATCAGCGCCGACAGGTCCTGGAAGCCGGCCAGCGCACTGCCGGCGGCGAGCAGGGCCAGGGCCAGCAGCGCACCAAGCCGGACCAGCGCCGCGCGTGCCGGTCGCCGCTGCCGCAGGCGGATGCGGGCCAGCACGAACAGGGGCGGGCCGGCGTACGCCACCAGCGCCGGCAGCAGGCTCCAGGCCAGCAGCTCGCGCGCCTCGCGGACGTCGGTATGGAGCACGTTGCGCACCATGTCGGTGTCGAAATAGATGCCGTACGCGCCCATGTAGTGGTTGGCCGCGGCACCGGCCAGCAGCAGCAGGGCCAGCACCGGCCGGGCCAGGCGGCCATGCAGGAGCACGCAGAACAGGAAGGCCTGCAGCGCGAAGACGAGCACCATGAGGCACGCCGCCGCGAAGGCCCCCGGGGCGCCCTGGAGCGCGCCGGTCGCGAACACCGCGCGCCAGAACGGCACGTTGCCGGCGAGGACGAAATAGAGGCTGGCCCACAGCGCCAGCGCTTCGGTGGAGAGGGTGGGCCGCCACGCGAGCATCCGCGAGGCGACCTGGTGCGGATGCCACCGCGACAGTGCGACGACGCTCAAGGCGTGCCCTCCGCCGCCGTGGGCCACAGTGCCGCCACGGCCACGGCCACGCTCCAGCACAGCGCGGCCGACCACAGGTCATGGGACAGGAAGTGCGCGCCGCGCAGCTGCTGGTCCACGCCGAACACAAGCCCGGCAGCGAGCCCGGTGGCCAGCCCGAGGCGGCGGCGGCCCGGCGTCGACGGGACGAAGGCCAGCGCGAGCCACGCATAGCCGGCGGCGGCATGGCCGGCGGGGAAGCAGGCGCCGCCGCCGTCGCCCGGCAGCGCGGTGCCGCCGTAGCGGACCAGGTCCCAGGGGCAATGCACGGCGGTCAGCTGCTTGAGGGAGGCGACGATGCCGGTGGCGACGAGGACCGACAGCGCCAGCCGGCCCAGCCGCCGGCGATGCCTGTGCAATCCGTCGACGACGTGCGTGGCCGCCCACGCCACCACCACTCCCAGCCAGGCGATCCTGCACGCCATCAGGCCGCCGTCGTGCAGGATGACGCGGGTGATGGCCGCGTCGCGCAGGGACCATGCGTGGCCCTCCCAGGCGAACAGCGCGTCGGCAAGCGAGGCGTCCAGTGGCGTCGTCCGCGCGAGCACCGCGAGCGCCGCCGGCAGCAGTGCCCAGGGCAACAGCCTCCACGTCCGGGAGGCGCGGCCCGCGTACGCGCCGCCTTCGGTGGGCTGCATGGTGGAAACGGCAGGTGGCATCGCGGGCATCGACGGCGTGGGGTAGCGGGATCATTCGCGCGCCGCTGTCGGAGAGCCGTTGGAGCGATGTTGGCGCTTCGTTAATCCCAGTCCGCGGCGAACGGCGGCACGCTGCACCCTGGATCGACCGCGCTGCCGGGAACCAGCCACCAGTCCTGCCGGCTGGCACGTCCGATCATCCGCGCGCGGTCGCGGTCGACGCAGGGTCCCAGCGCGGACTCCGGCATCCAGAGCCAGTGCCTGTCCGGCGCCGCCGCCACCCACTCCATGGCGCCATGCCACTGCACGTGCACCGGCCGCTTGAAGCCGAACTCGTGCATGGGGCGCCCGGCCTGCAGCATGTGCTGTTCGCGCCAGGCGATCGCGCCGAGCTCGCCCTGCGCGCCGATGCGCGCCGACACCGTGCGCATCAAGGCGCGCCCGGAACTCGAATCGTCCAGCGCCGGCGCCAGCGCCAGCCCGTAGGTCGCCCACAGCAGGGCCGTGAACAGCAGGACCCCGGCGCCGGCGCGCCGCCCGCGGAACGCCGCGGCCAGCGCCCACGCCGCGGCACCGAGCCCGCCCAGCGCCCACAGCAGCGTGCGCAGGTCCGCCGGCGCGATGCCCCGGGCCTCGCCCAGCCGACTCGCCCAGGCGGCGTCGGACAGGCCGCTGCCCGCCGCGCCCAGCAACAGGGCCCCGCACAGCAGCAGCCAGGCCGACAGCAGCCACTGCACTCCGCGGCGCCGCAGCAGCGCCGGCAGCAGCGGCGCCGCCGCGAGGCAGGCGGCCGGCAGCGCGGGGAAGATGTAGACCTCGCGCTTGCCCGGGCTCAGCGAAAAGAACAGCAGGACCAGGGCGACCCAGCCGAGCAGCAGCACCTGGCGCGCATCGCCGCGGCGCAGGCGCCGCCACCAGGCCGGCAGCAGCCATGGCAGCAGCAGTGCGCCGGGCAGCCAAAGGGTCGCGATCGTCTGCGCGTAGTACCAGGGCGGCTGCACGTGGTGCCAGGCGTTGACGTAGCGCGTGCCGGTCTGGCGGAACAACAGCTCGTGCGCGTATGCGTGCAGCGCCGGATCCGGATCGCGCAGCAGCGCGACGCCCAGCGGCGCGAGCCAGACGGCCGCGCCGGCGGCGAAGGCGGCGACCCCGAGCGCCACGTCGCCCGCGATCCGCGCGCCGGGCCGGCGCGGCAGGCGCCGGCGCACCCACAGCCACGGCAGCAGCACCAGCAGCGGAAGGAAGCCCACGCCCTTGGTGACGGTGCCCAGTCCCGCGGCGAACAGGCCCAGCGCCAGCCAGCGCCGCCGGTGTCCGTCGAGCAGGTAGCGCAGAAGCGCGCACAGCGACAGCGTGGTCATCAGCACCAGCACCATGTCGATCTGGGCGCGCTTGGCCTGCAGGCCGAACTGCAGGCAGGCGAAGAGCGCGGCCGCGGCCCAGGCGCCGTGCCGCGGCGACCACAGCCGCGCGCCCGCGCGCTGCACCAGCCACAGCGTCGCCAGCGCCGCGAGCAGCGACGGCAGCAGGAACGCGACCCGCCAGTCGCGGACCAGCGTCCAGGAGGCGGCCTGCATCCACATGAAGACCGGCGGCTTCTCCGCGTAGAACTCGCGTCCCCGGCGCGGCACCAGCCAGTCGCCGCTGTCGACCATGGCGCTGGCGGACAGGACGAAGCGCGGCTCGTCCGGCGGCGAAGGCTCGCGCAGGCCGATGCCGGCGGCGAGCGCGAACAGCAGCAGCGCCAGCAGGAGGTGCCCGCGGGGCGGGAGCGGTGCGCGGGCGGCGTTCGGCGGCATCGGCGTCATGGTCCGGGTCGCGGGGCAAGGGGACGATCCTGGTCGCCGGCGCGTGGGAGAATCGTCGGAGCGGGCCCGCCTCCGACATCGCTCCGACGTCGCGGCGCGCAGACTGCCGTCTCCAAGGGAGCCCCCGATGCGCCTGCTGGTCGTGGAAGACAACCAGAGCCTGGTCGCCAACCTCTTCGATTATTTCGAGGCGCGCGGGCACGTGCTCGACGCCGCGCCCGACGGCCCCACCGGCTACCACCTCGCGTCGACCCAGGCCTATGACGCGGTCGTGCTCGACTGGATGCTGCCGCGCCTGGACGGGCGCGAAGTGCTGCGGCGCCTGCGCGAGGCGGGCCACGACATGCCGGTGCTGATG
>JAAZHF010000348.1 GCA_012510865.1 Gammaproteobacteria bacterium | reverse complement strand
CCCGGTCCGTCGCCGCCCAGCCCTCGGCCACCAGGTGGGCGGTGACGTCGATGAAGTCGGTGAAGGGGTTGATCTTGTTCTGCAGCTTGCCATCGTCGTACCACCTGCGGCCCTTTTCCTGGCCTCCGCGCACGTGCGCGATGGCGTAGACCATGCCGCGGTCCAGCAGGCTGGTGGTGGTCAGGCTGTAGCCCGGGTCCATCGACATGCCGTAGCTGCCATAGGCGTACTGCAGCAGGGCGGCGGTCCCGTCCTTCGTGAAGCCCTTGCGGTAGACCAGCGACACCGGGATGCGGGTGCCGTCGCGGGCCGTGGCCCAGGTGCGCTCGGTGGCGTACTTCGACGGGTCGTAGCCGATCACCGGCTGCTGCTTGAGCAGGCGGCGCTCGCCGGTGGCGACGTTGAGCTCGAAGGTGGTGCCCGGCGTGGTCATCGAGGTATAGCCGTAGCGCAACCACTGCGTCCCGGGCTCGGCGTTGACCGAAAGCCCCATCGAATACGCCGGTTCGTCGGCGGCGACGTACTCGTCCCCGCCATCGGGCCCGAGCAGGCGGATCCGCTCCAGCGCGTTGGAACGCTCGACGATGGCGGTGAAGCCCTCGAACAGCTCGAAGCCCTCGAGTAGCACGTCGTCGCGGTGCCCGATCCACTCTTCCCACTGCTCCCGCGAGGTGGCGCCCGTGGGCGCGGTCACGATGCGGTAGTTCGGCGCCTTGTTGCCGGCGGCATCGGGCGCGTTGGTCAGGATCACCCAGCGTCCGTCGTAGTGGTCGGCGTCGTACTCGACGTCGCGTTCGCGCGGCGCCAGCACCGTGAATTCGCCCGGGTCCGCGGCCGGCGTGCAGCGCAGTTCGCTGGACACGGTGCTCTCCACGCCGATGCAGATGAAGCGGTCGTCGCGGGTGCGGTCAAGGCCCATGTAGAAGCTGTCGTCGTGCTCCTCGTACACCAGCACGTCGTCGGCGACGGGGGTACCGAGGACGTGCTTCTTCACCCGCACGGACAGCAGGGTCGCTGGGTCGTTCTCGACGTAGAAGAGGGTCCTGCTGTCGTCGGCCCAGACCATGTCCGCGGACAGGCCGGGGATCGATTCCGGGAAGACCTCGCCGGTCTCCAGGTCGCGGAAGCGGATCGTGTACTGGCGGCGGCCGACGTCGTCCTCGGCCCAGGCCAGGATCCGGTTGTCGGGACTGACCTCGTACACCCCGACGCTGAAGTAGTCCTTGCCCTCGGCCATGGCGTTGACGTCGAGCCGCACCTGCTCGGCGGCGAAGTCGCCGGCCTCGTTCAGGCGCATGATCTCCACGGCGCCCAGGCCGCCGGCGTCCTTCCTGCGCGCGTACACCGGATAGTCCTTGCCGGTCTCGTAGCGCGAGTAGTACCACCAGCCCCTGTCGCGGAACGGCACGCTGGCGTCGTCCTGCTTGATGCGGCCGACGAACTCGTCGTACAGCGCGTCCTCGAGCGGCTTGAGCGGCGCCATCACCTGGTCGACGTAGGCGTTCTCGGCCTCGAGGGACGCCAGCATCGCCTTGTCCTCGCGGCTGTCGTCGCGCAGCCAGTAGTACTCGTCCTGGCGCACGGCGCCGTGCGGGGCGCGGACCTCGTGGGCGCGCTTCTCGACGTCCGGCGGGACGGGCGTGGCGGCGTGGCTGGTGGCGGTCATGAGCAGGAGGCCGGCGATGGCAAGGGTCTTCATGGATGGGGTCCCCGGGGTTGCAATGCAACGGGGCGCCCTGCGGCGCCCCGTCGGTCCGTCATTCGGCGCCGCGGCCGAGCTGCTGCCAGAGGAAGGTCAGGTACAGCGCGTCCATGTGCGCCGCCTGGCGGTTGTTGGCGGCGCCGCCGTGGCCGCCCTCGATGTTCTCGTAGTAGCGCACGTCCTTGCCCGCCGCGGTCATGAGAGCGTGCATCTTGCGCGCGTGGCCGGGGTGGACGCGGTCGTCGCGGGTCGAGGTCAGGATCAGGGTCGGCGGGTAGTCCTTCGCCGGGTCGAACAGGTGGTAGGGCGAGAAGGTGCGGATGAACTCCCACTCCTCCGCGATGTCCGGGTTGCCGTACTCGGCCATCCACGACGCGCCCGCGAGCAGCTTGTGGTAGCGCTGCATGTCCAGCAGCGGCACCTGGATCACCACCGCCCCGAACAGCTCCGGATACTGGGTCAGCATGTTGCCCGTGAGCAGGCCGCCGTTGCTGCCGCCGCGGATGCCGAGGTGCTCCGGCGACGTGATGCCGCGGTCGATCAGGTCCCGGGCCACCGCGGCGAAGTCCTCGTAGGCCTTGTGGCGGTTGGCCTTCAGCGCCGCCTGGTGCCAGCGCGGGCCGTACTCGCCGCCGCCGCGGATGTTGGCCACGGCGTAGGTGCCGCCCTTCTCCAGCCAGCCCTTGCCGACGCCGCCGGAGTAGCCGGGGGTCAGCGAGATCTCGAAGCCGCCGTAGCCGTACAGCAGGGTCGGATTGCTGCCGTCGGCCTTCGCGTCCTTCGGGCGCACCAGGAAGTACGGGACGCGGGTGCCGTCCTTCGAGGTCGCGAAGTGCTGCTCGACCACGTGCCCGGACGCGTCGAAGAACGACGGCTGGGTCTTCAGCACCTCCGGCGCGCCGGCGCCGGGGGCGGCGCTGCCGAGCATCAGCGTGGTCGGGGTCAGGTAGTCGGTGACGGTCATCCACAGCGCGTCGGATTCATCGCTGTCCACCGCATGCGCCGAGACGGTGCCGAATTCGGGCACGCCCGCCAGCTCGCTGCGGGTCCAGCCGTCGGGGCCGGGCGTCAGTACGGACAAGCGGTTCTTGACGTCGTCGAGCACGTTGAGCACGAGGTGGTTCTTCGTGAACGAACTGCCCGCGAGCGAGGTGGTGTCGGTGGGCTCGAACAGAACCTCGAACCCGCGCTTGCCGGCCATGAAGTCGTCGAACTTCGTCACCAGCAAAGAACCCGCCTTGTAGGTCCTGCCGTCGACCTCCCAGGGCTCGCGCAGTTCGAGGGCCAGCCATTCGCGCTGCACCGACTTCTGCGCGGAGTTCGGCGCGTCGACCTTCGTCAGCGAGCCATCGGCGTTGCGCAGGTACAGCTCGTCGTTGTAGAAGGCGATCGTGCGGATCACGAAGTCGCGCTCGAAGCCGGGCGTGTGGTCGTGCGCGGCGGCGATGTACATGTCGTCCGGGCGACCCTCGTAGACCACGGTGGCCGACGAGACCGGGGTGCCGCGCGACCACTGCTTGACGATGCGCGGGTAGCCCGAGCTCGTCATCGTGCCGTCGCCGAAATCCGTATAGACGTAGACCGTGTCCCGGTCGATCCAGCCCAGTGCGCCCTTGGCTTCCTCGCGGAAGAAGCCGCCCTCCACCCACTGCTTCGTCGTCAGGTCGAACTCGCGGGTGACGTCGGCGTCCGCGCCGCCGCGCGACAGCGCGACCAGGCAGCGGGTGTACTCCGGGCGCAGGCAGTTGGCGCCATGCCACACCCAGTTCTCGCCCTCGGCCTTGTTCAGCGCGTCGAGGTCGAGCACGGTTTCCCACTCCGGCTGCGGCTTGCGGTATTCCTCGAGCGTGGTGCGGCGCCAGATGCCGCGCTCATGGTTCTTGTCGCGCCAGAAGTTGTAGTACCAGTCGCCCTGCTTGTAGACGCCGGGGATCCTGTCGTCGGAGTCGTAGATGGCGAGGAGCTCGGCCTCGAGCGCCTTGAAGGCGGGGGTGCCGGCCAGCTCGGCCTCGGTCTTCGCGTTCTGCTCGCGGACCCAGGCTAGCTGCCGTTCGCCCTCGACGTCCTCGAGCCACTGATGCGGATCGGTCACTTCGGCATCCTCGCCGGCGAGCGCGCCGAAGGACGCGACGGCAAGTGCGGCAAACAGGCAGGCGTGTGGCAGCTTGGGCATGCGATGGACTCCGGCGGGTCGGACATGGCCGGGCAAGCTATCACAGCGACCGGGCCCGGGAGGTGGGCCGAAGGTCGTGTTCAGGGCGTCGCGGTGCGCCTGCGGGCACCGGCGAGGGCGAGCCACGCGGTGGCCGGCAGCCCGGCGAGCCACAGCGGCAGCCAGCCGAAGGCGGCGCTGGCCGCGCGGGCCTGCGGCAGCGACGCGATGGCGATCGCCCCCAGGAACAGGAGTGCCACGACCAGCCTGAGCGGCCAGTCGGGGCCGGGGCCGTGCGGGCGATGGCGCGACGGGAAACCGGCGTGGCGGGGTGCTGTCATGATGTTCCTCCTGGATCGGTGCCAGACTGCGGCGGCGCCATCTCAAGGACTGCGACCCGCATTGACGCCGCCTTCCCACGCCCGCTGCCACGCTGCGGCGGCACCACGGACCCTGCGATGACCCAGCCCGCCCGCCGCGCCCCCGTCCCCGCCCTTGCCCTCGCCCTTTGCGCAGCCACCTTGTGCCTGCTGCTGG
>JAAZHF010000347.1 GCA_012510865.1 Gammaproteobacteria bacterium | reverse complement strand
GGTGGTGCCGTTCATGGCGATCGGCTACATCCTCACCGCCGTGTTCGTGATGATCGTCAACTACGAATACGTGCCGGAGATGTTCGGCATCATCTTCCGGAGCGCCTTCGGCATCGATGCCGGCTTCGGCGCCATGCTCGGGCTGGCGGTGGAATGGGGCGTGCGCCGGGGTGTCTACGCGAACGAGGCCGGGCAGGGCACCGGCCCGCACGCCGCGGCCGCGGCCGAGGTCTCGCACCCCGCGAAGCAGGGCTACGTGCAGGCCTGGGCGATCTACTTCGACACCATGCTCATCTGCACGTCGACCGCGTTCCTGGTGCTGGCGACCGGCATGTACAACGTGCAGCTGCCCGACGGCACGCTCGTGCAGGAGGCGCTGCCGGGCATCGAGGCCGGCGCGGGCTTCGTGCAGGCGGGCATCGACACCGTGCTCCCGGGTTGGGGATCGGGCTTCGTGGCGGCGGCGCTGTTCTTCTTCGCGTTCACCACGATCATGGCCTATTACTACATGGCCGAGACCAACCTGACCTACCTCAACGGGCACAGGACCCGGCCGCTGGCCACGCTGCTTCTGCGCGTGGCGATCACCGGCATGGTCGTCTTCGGCGCGTACCACAACGCGAAGACCGCATGGGCCCTTGGCGACATGGGCGTGGGCCTGATGGCCTGGCTCAACATCATCGCCCTGTTCCTGCTGCAGAAGCCGGCGCTGCTCGCCCTTCGCGACTACGAGAGGCAGAAGAAGCAGGGCAAGGAGCCGGTCTTCGATCCCGAGGCGCTTGGCATCCGCAACGCCACCTTCTGGCTGCGGCGGCGCTAGCGCGAATGGCCCGTGCCGGCGCCACCGACGAAGTCCGCCTGCATGGCCTCAACGCCGTGCAGGCGGTGTTCGCGCGCCGCCCGGACTCGATCCGCAAGCTGTACCTCGCCGAGGCGATGATCCCCCGGCTGCAGCCGCTGCTGAAGTGGTGCGTGGCGAAGCGCGTCGGATACCGCGTGGTGGGGGAGGACGACCTGCGCCGGCTCGCGGCCAGCAGCCACCACGAGGGCGTGGTCGCCGACGTGCTGCGCGAACCGCAGCTGGCCCTCGCCGCGTGGCTGGAGCAGCTGCCCGCCGGGCGCGCCTGTGCGCTCTGGCTCGATGGCGTCGGCAATCCGCACAACCTCGGCGCGATCCTGCGTTCATCCGCAAATTTCGGCGCCGCGGTCCTGCTGCCCCGGCACTCGCCGCTGCAGCTTTCCGGGGCCGCGGCGCGCGTCGCCGAAGGTGGCGCCGAGGCGGTGCCGATGGTGCGCCTCGGGCGCGAGGACAACGCCATCTCCCAGCTGCGGGGCGCCGGCTTCGCGCTGGCGGCGACCGTGGTCCGCGGCGGCTCCGACGTGCTCGCGGCGCCGCTTCCGGAGCGCGTGGTGCTCGTCCTCGGGAGCGAGGGCGAAGGCATGTCGCCCGCGCTGGCGTCGGCCTGCGACCTCCGCCTGTCCATCCCGGGGACCGGCGCGGTCGAGAGCCTCAACGTGGCGGCCGCCACCGCGGTGTTCCTCGCGCGCTGGTGGCAGTCCGGGGCGCGCGCTTCGTAGGCGCACGCGGTCCCGGCCCGGGCGCATGGACCCGGCCGCGCTCAGGGGGCTTCGCCCGGCGCGCTCCCGAAATCGCCCTCGGCGTCCGCGGCCAGGTAGGCGAACACCGCGTAGGCCGCCGTGTTCTGCGCCAGCGCCGCGGGAGCGATCTTGTCCAGCGTGTCGTCCGGCGTGTGGTGCAGGTCGAAGTAGTCGCTGCCGTCCTGGCCCAGCCAGGCCCAGGCTGCGCCCCGGCGGGTGATGGCGAGCAGGTCGGGACCGGGACCGCCTTCGTCCAGCGCTTCGATGCCCAGCGGTGCCAGGGCTTCCGCGATCCGGGCCTCTGCGCCGAGGGCGTGCGCAGGGGCGCTGGTGTTGAAGCCGTAGATGCGGCCGGCGCCGAAATCGCTCTCGGCCACCAGCTGGTGGCGCGCGATGTCGGAGACGTGGCGCTCGGCGTAGGCGCGGCCGCCGTGCAGACCCTGCTCCTCGTTGGCGAATGCGACCACGCGGATGCTCCGCGCCGGGCGCCGCTCGAGCGCGGCGATGTGCACCGCCGCGGCCATGGTGATGCCGACGCCCGCGGCGTCGTCGACCGCACCGGTGCCCAGGTCCCATGAATCGAGGTGGGCACCGATCAGGACCACTTCGCCGGGAAGGCTCGACCCGGTGATTTCGCCGATCACGTTCTTCGAGGTGTATTCGCCGTCCCAGCCGCAGTCCAGCGCCAGGCGCAGGCGCACGGGGCCGCGCGCGAGCAGGCGCGCCAGCTGGTCGGCATCGGGCGCCGACAGCGCCGCGGATGGCACCGGATCGAGTCCTTCGTCGAAGCGGGTGATGCCGGTGTGCGGGTTGCGGTGCGAGTCCGTCCCCGCCGAGCGCATGAGGAAGCCGACCGCTCCCGCGCGGACCGCGGCCGAAGGGCCGCGGCTGCGCACTCGCGACCCCGGGCCGTAGCCGCTGCCGTCGCGGGCGCGCTCCATCCGGTAGTCGACGAAGGCGATCCGCCCGGACAGCGAGCCCGCCGGCGCGGCCTCGAGCGCGGCGAGGTCGGCAAAGCGCACGACGTCCGCTTCGACGGTGCCGCCGGGGCTGCCGCCCAGCGCGGTGATCGCCAGCGGCTGCGCGTACGCGCCCAGAACTTCGGCGGACTCGCTGCGGCGCACCCACTTCGGGAAGGTCACCGGCTCGGTCCAGACCCGGTCGAAGCCCAGCTCGGCGAACTTCGCCTTCGCCCACTCCACCGCGCGCGCGTCGGCCTCGCTGCCGGCCAGGCGAGGGCCGATCTCCGTGGGCAGTGACTCGGTGATGTCCCAGGCCAGGCTGCTGGCGAGCGCCGTCTCCCGCAGACGCGCCGCGACGGCCATCGATGCGTCGCCGATGCGGGTGTCCGCGGCCGGCGCGGCGCTGGCGGAAGCGGCTCCATCGGCGGGCGGAGCGGCCGCGGCGGGAAGGTGGACCGTGGCGACGACCGCCGCCGCGAGCAACATCGGGACCAGGCGCATGGCGCTCCGCTGCACAAAAGGACGGGGCCGCAGCTTAGCAAGCCGCGGCCCCGTGGCGATGTGCCCCAGGTCCTGCCGGGGGCCTACTTCCTGAGTGAATCGCGGATTTCGCGCAGCAGCAGCACGTCCTCGGACGGCACCTCCGGGGGCGGCGCCTGCTCGGGCTTGCGGTTGAGGCGGTTGATCGCCTTCACCACCATGAAGATGGCGAACGCGACGATCACGAACTGGATCAGCGCGTTGATGAACTCGCCGATGCCGATCGTCACCGCGGGCACGGCCTCGCCGGCCGCGTCCACCGTGGCCTGCCTGAGCGTGATCACCAGGTCCGAGAAGTCGACGCCGCCGATGAGCAGGCCGATCGGCGGCATGATCACGCTGTCGACCAGTACGGTGACGATCTTGCCGAACGCGGCGCCGATGACCACGCCCACGGCGAGGTCGACGACGTTGCCGCGCATCGCGAATTCCTTGAACTCACCCATCATGCCCATCGCGGTCTCCCCACTGCGTATGACTGTGGCTGCTAGCGTACACGCGGCGCGGCGATCCGGCAGCGCAGTTCGATGGCGTCGTCGAGGCGGGCCTCGCAGGCATCGCCCGGCACCAGCGCGGCGACGCCCGCGGGCGTTCCCATGAAGACCAGGTCGCCGGCGCGCAGCGCATAGAGCCGGGACAGCTCGTGCAGGATGTCGGGCACGTCCCAGATCAGGTCGGAGAGCGGCGCGGCCTGGCGTTCGGTGCCGTTGACCGCGAGCGACAGCCGGCGGGCCGCGAGGGGGCCGATCGCGGCGGCCGGGACGATCTCGCTCAGCGGCGCCGACTCGTCGAAGGCCTTCCCCGTGTCCCAGGGCAGACCCGCCTGCTTGGCCGCGGACTGCAGGTCGCGGCGGGTGAGGTCGAGGCCGACGGCATACCCGAACACCAGGTCCTCGGCCGCATCGCGGGCGAGCACGCCCGGCGGCGCGTCGCGGCCGAGCGCGACCACGAGCTCGACCTCGTGGTGCAGGTCGGCGGTGCCCGGCGGATAGTGCACCTCGCCGCGGGTGGCGATCGCGTCGGCCGGCTTCATGAAGAACACGGGGCGGCCGCGATCGGCGCGCGATGCCGGTGCCTGCGCGCCCATTTCGCGCGCGTGGTCGGCGAAGTTGCGGCCCACGCAGTAGACGCGGCGCACGGGGAAGCTGCCGCCGTCGCGGACCGGCACGCGGACCGGCGCCGGCGCGGGGATCACGTCGGTCATGGGGGCATCCGGAGGGCCGGGCGGGCCGTCAGTGGGACAGGGTGTGCAGGGGCTTGTCGACGACGCGGTACTCGGCATCGACGACGCTGCCGGCGCGCGGCCGCGGGCGGGCGCGGCGGGTGGCGAGGCGACGGACCAGCCCGGCGGCGACCATCGCGGTGCCGACCACGACGCCCACCACGAGCAGCGCGGCCAGGACGGCCAGGCCCAGGAGCCCGACGGCCAGGCGCAGCAGCGGATGCCGGGGCTTGCGCGGCGCGAACATCGCGCCGAGCTGGCTGGCATCGAAGCGTGCGTGGGCGCTGCGGAAGGTGCGGTTGATCATGCGGTAGTGCCAGAATGTGAAGTCTTGGTGATGGCGCGAGTATCGGACCGATGGCCAGCGAAGATGTAAGTGAAACGTTAACCGGACCGGCATCCGCGCCGCTGCTGGCGCTGGATGCGCTGGCGCCCGGGACGTTCGCGGCGGTCGACGCCCTGCTCGACGGCATCGAGGAACCGCTGATCCTGCACCGGGCCGCGGATGGCGCCGTGCGCGCCTGGTTGAACGTCTGCCCGCACGCCGGCCGGCGGCTGGACTGGGCACCGGGCAGGTTCCTGGTGTCGAAGGACGGCCTGCTGGTCTGCGCGGTCCACGGCGCGGCCTTCGAGGCGGTCGGCGGCGTCTGCGAGGCCGGTCCCTGCCGCGGCGAATCGCTGCGCGCGGTGGCGGTGCAGGTGCGCGACGGCGCGGTCTGGCTGGCCTGACCCGGCCTGCGGCCAGGCCCGCCGCGCCGGCTCACAACAGCAGGTTGACCAGGGTCACCACCACGAGCAGGTAGGCGACCGAAAGCGCCGAGCCGACGCGCCAGAGGTCGCGCGACGAGTAGTTCGCGGGGCCGGTGACCATCGAGACCACGGGATTGGACGCGGTCACCAGGTTGTTGGACGCCGACAGCGCCACGATCAGCGCGAACGAGGTCGGGTCGCCGCCCGCGGCCAGCGCCAGGTTGATCGCCAGGGGCACCATCACGATGGTGGCGCCGACGTGGCTGATCACGAGCGAGAACACCGAGGTGAGCGCGGCGACGGTGAACTGGATCACCCACACCGGCAGGCCTTCGGGCAGCTCTTCGATGGTATGGCCGGCGATCCACGCGGCGGCGCCGCTGGTGTCCATCGCCCAGCCCAGCGGGATCAGGCAGGCCATCAGGAACAAGGTCTTCCAGCTGATGGCGGAGTAGGCCTCGTCCATCTTCAGCACGCCGCAGACGAGCATGCCGGCGACGCCGGTCATCAGCGCGATCGAGGTCGGGAGGTCCGAGCCGAGCGCGACCAGGATGGTGACCGCGAAGATCGCCATCGCGACCTTGAACTTGTGCGGACGCTGCTCGCCCTTGGGGTAGTCGGTGACCACGACGAAGTCGCGGTTGGCGGCGGTCAGCGCCAGGTCCTGCCAGATGCTGTGCAGGACCAGCATGTCGCCGGCCCGCAGCGGCAGGTTGCGGATGTCCTCGCGCAGGACCTCCTTGTCGCGGTTCACGGCCAGCAGGCTGATGCTGTAGTTCTTGCGCAGCGCCAGTTCCGCCGAGGTCTTGCCGATGAACCTCGAGGTCGGCGGCACCACGGCCTCGGAGATGCCCGCGCGGCTGGGGTTGAACAGGTCGCCGAACTCGCGCAGCCGCGCGGACATCCGCAGCATGTTGTTCTGCGCGAAGTCCGCCACCTGCTGGCGCGGGCCCATGGCGCCGATCACGCTGCCGACCCAGATGCGGGCGTCGGCGGGCGGGGCCAGGCGCGCGTCGTTGCCGGTCTTGAGCGCGAGCAGCAGCGGCGCGCCGTGCAGGTTCTCGGCCTCGCCCAGCGGCATGCCCACGAGCGGGCTGTCGGCGCTGACGGTGAGCTCGTAGACGTCGCCCTCGATGCCGTAGGCGCGCGCGAAGTAGCTCTGCGTGCGCGCCGGGGTCACGCTTCCGTCGCTCTCGTCGCGGCCGCCGAGGAGGCGGTCGCCGAAGAAGTGGAAGTAGGCCAGCGCGAGCACCAGCAGGGTGAGGCCGATCGGCAGCGGCGCGAACATCGGCAGCGGCTCGAGCGTGGCCACGCCCGAGGGCAGGCTGGCGTTGGCCGCGACCAGCAGGTCGTTGAGGAGGATCAGCGGCGAGTTGCCGACCATGGTCAGCGAGCCACCCATGATGATCGCGGCGCAGATCGGCAGCAGGAAGCGCGACAGCGTCAGCCCGGTCCGCGAGGCGAGGCGCGAGGCGACCGGCAGGTACAGCGCCATCACCGACGGGTTCTGCATGAACGAGGAGTTGAGGCCGGCGATGGCCGAGGTGTAGAGCAGCAGCCGCTTCTCCACGCCCTTCGAACGCCGCAGCAGCCAGGCCGCCAGCCGGTTGAGGGCGCCGGTGCGGTCCAGGCCCATGCCCAGGATCATCGTGGCGATGATGCTGATCACCGCGTTCGAGGAGAAGCCGTTGAAGATGTCCTCGGGCGCGACCAGGCCGGTCAGGCCCAGCACCACCAGCACCACCAGCGCGACGAGGTCGGCGCGCACGCGCTCGAACAGGAACAGGACCATCACCAGCGCGACCAGCCCGAGCACGAGCTTCATGTCGGTGGTGAGGGCAAGCGTCTCCATGTCCTGCGTCTAGTCCCCGGTCCTGTCGTAGAGCAGGTCCCACACGCCGTGGCCCAGGCGCTGGCCGCGACTCTCGAAGTGCGTCTGCGGACGCCACTCCGGGCGTGGGACGTGGCCGCGCATGCCGGCGCGGTTGCGGAGTCCCTCCGTCGCGTCGAGCACGTCCCACATCTGCTCCGCATAGTCCTGCCAATCGGTGGCGAGGTGCAAGCGGCCGCCCGGCGCGAGCTTGCGCACCAGCAGCGCGGCGAACGGCGGGTTCACCAGGCGGCGCTTGTTGTGGCGCTTCTTGTGCCAGGGATCCGGGAAGTAGATGCGGACCTCGTCGAGGCTGCCGTCGGCGACCTCGTTCTCCAGCACCTCGACCGCGTCGTGGTGGTAAAGCCGGACGTGGTCGCTGCCGTCCTCGGCCAGCGCGTTGAGCAGGCGGCCGACGCCCGGGGCGTGCACCTCGATGCCGATGTGGTCGCGGGCGGGGTCGTGCGCTGCGGAGTGGCGCAGCGCCTCGCCGTTGCCGAAGCCGATCTCGAGGATCCTCGGCGCGGAGCGGCCGAACACCGCGTCGAAGTCGCGCGGCCGGCCGGCGTAGTCGAGCCCGAACCGCGGCCACAGCGCGTCGAAGGCCCGCTGCTGGGCCGGCGTGAAGCGGCCCTGGCGCAGCACGAAGCTGCGCACGCGGCGACGGCCTTCTTCCACGGTGAAGGGCTTCGGCGGCGCCTTGGACCCCGGGCTCGAGAAGGGATCGGTCATGCGGGGCGGCGGCCCGGGCCGCGGGCGGCCACGAAGGCGGCGCGGGTCGCGGTGGCGACCATCAGTCGACCAGGCCGTCGACCGGCGAAGAGGCGCTGGCGTAGCGCCTGCGCGGGATGCGCCCGGCGCGGAACGCGGCGCGCCCCGCCTCGACCGCGAGCTTCATCGCGTGCGCCATGAGGACCGGGTCGCGGGCACCGGCGATGGCGGTGTTCATCAGCACGCCGTCGCAGCCCAGCTCCATGGCGATCGCGGCGTCGGACGCCGTGCCGACGCCGGCGTCGACGATGATCGGGACCTTCGCGTTCTCGACGATCTCCAGCAGGTTCCAGCGGTTCTGGATGCCCAGGCCGGAGCCGATCGGCGCCGCCAGCGGCATCACCGCCACGCAGCCGATCTCCTCCAGGCGCTTGGCGAGGATCGGGTCGTCGGAGGTGTAGACCATCACCTGGAAGCCGGCGGCCACCAGCTGCTCGGCGGCGTCCAGGGTCTGCACCACGTCCGGGAACAGGGTGCGGTGGTCACCCAGCACCTCGAGCTTGACCAGCGTGTGCCCGTCCAGGAGCTCGCGCGCCAGCCGGCAGGTGCGCACGGCCTCGGCGGCGGTGTAGCAGCCGGCGGTGTTGGGCAGGATGGTGTAGCGGTCCGGCGGCAGCACGTCGAGCAGGTTCGGCTCGCCCGGGTCCTGGCCGATGTTGGTGCGGCGGATGGCGACGGTGACGATCCCGGCGCCGGCCGCTTCGGTGGCGCGGCGGGTCTCGTCGAGGTCCTTGAACTTGCCGGTCCCCGTCAGCAGGCGGGAACGGTAGGGCGTGCCGGCGATGACGAGCGGGTCGCCGCCGTGGGGTTCTGGGCTGGTCATTGCGGCATTATCGCGCAAGCGCCGCCGGTCAGCCGCCCCCGAGCGCGTGCACGATCTCGATCCGGTCGCCGTCCTTCAGCGCGTGTTCCGGATTCAGGCTCCTCGGCACGATGTCGCCGTTGACCTCCACCGCCACCCTGCGCCCGGCCAGGTCCCTGGATTCAAGCAGGGCGAGCACGGTGCAGGGGCCGGGCAGGGTCTGCGGCTCGCCGTTGAGGATGATGTCCATGCGTCCATTGTGGCCCGCGGCGGGGGCGATTGCATGCCGCGGCACCGGCGTGGACGGGTCCGGCTTGAGCAGGGACCCCGCGCCGTGGAACGATGGTGCCTTCGTGCCAGCCCGCGCACCGCCCCACACAGGAGCCATCCATGACGACGTTCCGCCGTGCCCGTACCGCCCTTGCCGCCGCGCTCGCGCTGGCCGCGCTTCCCGCCGCCGCGCACGATTCGCCGTTCTCGCAGACGGTGTTCTTCGGCGACAGCCTGACGGACGCCGGCTACTTCCGGCCGCTGCTCCCGCCGGAGGTGCAGGCGGTCACCGGGCAGTTCACGACCAACCCCGGGCTGGTCTGGGCGCAGTGGCTGGCGGACTTCTACGGCACCGACGCGCGGCCCAACGGCAATGGCCAGGTCGGCAGCAACCACGCCGCCGGCGGCGCCCGCAACGGCATCGACGTCAACGGCGCCCCGGGCTTCACGCCCTCGCTGGCGACGCAGGCCGCGGGCTACCTCGCGGCGCGCGGCGGCCGGGCCGATCCCGACGCGCTCTACACCGTGTGGGGCGGTGCCAACGACCTGTTCGCGGTGGCCGCCGACCCGGCCAATGCCCAGGCGATCATCGGCGGTGCCGTGGCTGCGCAGGTCGGCATCATCGGCACCCTGCAGGGGGCCGGCGCGCGCTACGTGCTGGTGCCCAACATCCCCGACCTCGGCCTGACCCCGGCGCAGATCGCGCAGGGGCCGGCGGCCCAGGCCCAGGCCACCGCGCTCGCGACGATGTACAACGACGCCCTGTTCAGCGCGCTGGCCGCCAACGGGCTGAGCGTGATCCCGGTGGACACCTTCAGCTTCCTGCGCGAGGTCACCGCCAACCCCGGGGCCTTCGGCATCAGCAACGTCACCGGCACCGCCTGCATGCCGCAGATCACCGCGCAGTCTCTGACCTGCAACCCGACCAGCCTGGTCAGCCCCGACGCGCCGCAGACCTACCTGTTCGCCGACGGCGTGCACCCCGCCAGCGGCGCCCACCGCGCGCTGGCCGACCTTGCCGTGTCCGCGATCGAGGGCCCGCGGCAGATGGCGGTGCTGCCGCATTCCGCGGCGGCGACCGGCCGCAACCGCGCTGCCCGCGTCGACGCGCAGGCCGCCGGCCGCGGCGACGCCTCCGGCTCGCGCTGGTGGGCGGACGTGCGCGGCGATTTCCAGCGCTACGGGCACGGCGACCACTACGACGGCGTCGGGCCGACGCTGACGGTCGGAATGGACTGGGGCGGCGACGGCCTGGTCTACGGCGGCTTCCTCGGCTATGGCGAGCAGGGCAACGACTGGGGGCGCCGCCGCGGCAACTGGGACCAGTCCGAGCTGTCGGTGGGCGGCTACCTCGCGTGGACCGGCGCCTCCGGGGCCTGGGCCAGCGGCCAGCTCAGCTATACCCGGATCGATTTCGACATCGAGCGCCAGGTGCCCCTGGGCCCGGCGCTGCGCACGCACGCTGCCTCCACCGACGGCAGCAACGTCACCCTCGCGCTCCAGGGCGGATGGGAGTTCGGGGACGGCGGGCTGCGCCACGGGCCGGTGCTGGGCCTGGTCGCGCAGCGGATCGAGGTCGACGGCTTCAACGAGAGCGATCCGACCCTGTCGACCTCGCTCGGCTACTTCGACCAGGAGTTCGATTCCATGGTCGGCAGCGCGGGCTGGCAGGTGGCCTATGGCATCCACGACCACCTGGTGCCCTATGCGCGCCTGACCGCGGACCGCGAGTTCGAGGACCAGGCGACGCAGGCCTTCGCCCGCTCGCAGTCGATCGCGGGGTCGCTGCCGTACGCGGTCCCCGGCGTCGAGTACGACCAGTCCTGGATGACGCTGACCTTCGGCGCGCGCACGCGGCTGTTCGGCATGGACGCCAACATCGGCGCCAGCGTCAACAGCGGGCAGAAGGGCGGCAAGCACGCGATGGTGTTCGCCAGCGTCGGCGGCGGTTTCTGAGTCCCGGCAGGCGCCGGCGGCAGCTCCGCCGGCGTTGCCAAGGGCCGCGGCGCGGCCCTAGACTGTCCGCCCGGTGCGGGTGTAGCTCAATGGTAGAGC
>JAAZHF010000346.1 GCA_012510865.1 Gammaproteobacteria bacterium | reverse complement strand
GGCGCAGCGCGCCCGCGGGGACCTCGCCCGGCGGCCCGAACTCCACGTCGACGCGCTGCGCGGGCGGCACGGTCCCCGCGTGGGTGTCGGGCTGGTATTCGAACGGCGGGCGGAAGACCGCGCCAGCGTCCGGCCCGGGATCCCCGGCCACCGGGCGCACGAGGATCCGCAGGGTGCAGTTCCTCCCGGCCTCGCCCGCCGCGGCGAGTCGCTGGCGCACCAGCGCCCGGACCTCGCCCTTGCGCGGCCCGCCGCCGTACATCGTGCGCGAGGCATCGCGCAGCCTCAGCAGGTGCAGGTCCCTGCCCTGCACCAGGCCGTCGCGCACCTGGACGGTGGTGAAGTGGCCGGCGGCGAGCGCGTCGGGCGCGTCCGGCGCTCCGTCCCCTGTTCCCCGGCCGGTCATCCGCGCTTCCCGGCGTCAGCGGAACGGCATGCCGCCGCGGCCGCCCATCATGCCCTGCAGCCCGCGCATCATGCCCTTCATGCCGCCGCGGCCCAGCTTGCCCATCATCTTTTCCATCTGCTGGTACTGCTTCATCAGCTTGTTGACGTCGGCCGGAGTGACGCCGGAGCCGGCGGCGATGCGCTTGCGGCGCGAGCCGTTGAGCAGCGCCGGGTTGCGCCGCTCCTTCTTCGTCATCGAGTTGATGATGGCCACCATCCGCGGCACTTCCTTGCCGGTGACCTGGTTCTTCACCGCGTCGGGGATCTGGCCCATGCCCGGCAGCTTGTCCATCAGGCCGTGGATGCCACCCATGCCCTGCATCTGCTCGAGCTGGTCGCGCATGTCGTTCAGGTCGAACTTCTTGCCCTTGGCGACCTTCTCGGCGAGCTTCTGCGCCTTGTCCCTGTCGACCTGCTGCTCGACCTGTTCGACCAGCGACAGCACGTCGCCCATGTCGAGGATGCGGCTGGCGATGCGGTCGGGATGGAACACGTCCAGGCCATCGACCTTCTCGCCGGTGCCGATGAACTTGATCGGGCGGCCGGTGATGTAGCGCACCGAGAGCGCCGCGCCGCCGCGGGCGTCGCCATCGGTCTTGGTCAGCACCACGCCGGTCAGCGGCAGCGCCTCGCTGAAGGCCTTGGCGGTGTTGGCCGCGTCCTGGCCGGTCATCGCGTCGACCACGAACAGCGTCTCCACCGGCTTGACCGCGGCATGGAGCTCCTTGATCTCGGCCATCATCGCTTCGTCGATGGCGAGGCGGCCGGCGGTATCGACCAGCAGCACGTCGATGAAGGACCTGCGCGCCTCGTCGACCGCGGCGCGGACGATGTCGGCCGGCTTCTGCGAGGCGTCGGACGGGAAGAAGCGCACCTCGACCTGGTCGGCCAGGGTCTTCAGCTGTTCGATGGCGGCGGGACGGTAGACGTCGGCGCTGACCACCATCACCTTCTTCTTGCGCTTTTCCTTCAGCAGCTTGGCGAGCTTGCCGACGGTGGTGGTCTTGCCGGCACCCTGCAGGCCGGCCATCAGCACGATGGCGGGCGCGGGCACGTTGAGATTGAGGTCGGACGCCGCCGCGCCCATCACCGCGGTCAACTCGTCGCGCACGACCTTGATCAGGGCCTGGCCCGGGG
>JAAZHF010000345.1 GCA_012510865.1 Gammaproteobacteria bacterium | reverse complement strand
GGTTGAGCGTGGCCGAGACGTCGTACTCGCGCGGGCGCAGCAGGATCTGCTGCAGGAAGGCGTCGGCGATCGCGTCCTTGATGATGATGCCGGCGCCGGGCCTGCCCTCGGGAATGATGTGCCAGGGGCCGCCGTCGAGCTCGACCGCGCCGAAGTGCTCGCGCGCGACGCGATAGCCGAAGTCGCGGAACGCGCCCTCGGTGAACTTCATGATGTTGCCCTTGTGCACCAGCGTCACCGACTTGCGGCCGTTGGCGATCGCGTACTCGATGGCCGACTTCACCAGCCGCTCGGTGCCCTGCCAGCTGACCGGCTTGATGCCGATGCCGACGTTGACGGCGGCGTCGGTGGCCGGCTGGCCGACCGCGGACAGCTGTCCGTTCCAGCCCGCGGCCTTTTCGGCGGTGCCGAAGCGGATCTTGTCGAAGCCCTTGGGGAACTCCTTCTGCAGGAAGTCGAGTACCTTCTGCGCATCGGCCGAGCCCGGCTCGAACTCGATGCCGGCGTAGATGTCCTCGGTGTTCTCGCGGAAGATCACCATGTCGACGTCGCCGGGCTTCTTCACCGGCGAGGGCACGCCCTCGAACCAGCGCACCGGGCGCAGGCAGACGTAGAGGTCGAGCATCTGGCGCAGCGCCACGTTCAGCGAGCGGATGCCGCCGCCGACCGGCGTGGTCAGCGGGCCCTTGATGCTCACCAGGTAGTCGCGGCAGGCCTGCACGGTCGATTCCGGCAGCCACTCGCCGGTCTGGTTGAAGGCCTTTTCGCCGGCCAGGACTTCCATCCACTCCAGCCTGCGCTTGCCGCCGTAGGCCTTCTCGACCGCGGCGTCGAGCACGCGCACGCTGGCGCGCCAGATGTCCGGCCCGGTGCCGTCACCCTCGATGAAGGGGATGATCGGGCGGTCGGGGACGCTCAGCCCCTTCGCGGTCTTGGTGATCGGGCTGCCGCCTGCGGGCACGGCCGGGGTGAAATCTGCCATCGGGTTCCTCCAGGGGGCCGCGGCCTCGTGCGCGCGGCGGATGTGGACCGCCATTGTCGCGCTGCGGGAAGACCGGGGCAAAGCCGCCGGCGCCCCTTCCCCCGCGGACGGGGGAAGGGGCCGCGGGTCAGCGGACCTGGAAGTCGCGGGTCTGCACGACCTCGCCGTCGAGGAGGATCTCGACGCGGTAATTGCCGGTCGGCCAGCCGTCCGGGTTGCTCAGCTGGAAGTCCGTCATGCCGGTACCGGTGAAGTCGAAGGAGCGGCTGGTCTCGTCGACCAGCTGGCCGCCCTCGTAGGTCCAGCGTGCCGTCAGGTTGGCGGTCCGCGGCGTCGCCGGATCGGCGGCCGCCGTCGCCACCGAGGCGTGGATCGTGTCGGTGGTGGCGAAGGTGCTGGTCGGCGAGACCACGCGGTTGCCGGCGTCCACCGCGGAGCCGAGGTCGACCGAGGTCACGGTCACCGCCGCGGCGGGGGCGGGAGCCGGGGCCGGTGCAGGCGCGGGCGCCGGCGCGGCGGGCGGCGGCGGCGGGGCGGGCTCGTCCTTCTTGCAGCCGGCGAGGGCGAGCGTGGAGAGCAGCGCTGCGGCCAGCGCGGCGGGGATCGGATTGCGGCTCATGGGTGTCTCCGTTGGCGGAAGGGATCAGTCGTCGTCCGAGGGCGCGGGCGGGATCGTCAGCACCTGGCCGGGCTGGATGCGGTCGGGGTCGTCGAGCAGGTCGCGGTTGGCGTCGAAGATCCGCCGCCACTGGCTGGCCTTGCCGTAGTGCGCCTTGGCGATGTGCGAAAGCGTGTCGCCCTTTTCCACCGTGTACCGGCTGCCGCCGGCCACGTCCTCGGTCGAGCGGACCGAGGACCGGACCTTGCTGAAGTCGGGGCCGGGTGCCGCGGGTGCCTCGGTGCTGCGGACCTCGCTGCGGACCTTGCCGAAGTCGGGCTGGTCGTCCCTGGCCTTCGATCCGCTGGGCTTGAGCGGGAGCGGATCCGGGTCGTTGGGATTCCGGGGAGTGTTCATTCGGGCCTCCTGTGCCGTGGCGGGCACAGGGAAACACCGGCGCCGTTAAGGAAACATCGCGTCCCCGGCCGGCGGGCCCGCGGCGGCTACTGGCGCGGGTCGCGGCCCGCAGGCGGCGCCGGCAGGCCCGGGGTCGCGCGCCAGGGGTTGATGTCGAGCCCGCCGCGGCGCGTGTAGCGCGCCTCGACCGACAGCGCCTCCGGACGGCAGCGCGCCATGAGTTCGACGAAGACCTGTTCGACGCACTGCTCGTGGAAGCCGGCGTGCTCGCGGAAGGACACCAGGTAGCGCAGCAGGCCGGCGCGGTCGATGCGGGGACCCCGGTATGCGATCCGCAGGCTGGCCCAGTCCGGCTGGCCGGTGACCGGGCAGTTCGACTTCAGCAGCGTGGAATGCAGCACCTCGTCCACCCGGGCGCCTTCGTCCGCGGACAGCAGGGCCGGGTTGGGCGCGTCGTATTCGTCGCAGGCCACGTCCGTGGCATCGATGGATTCCGCGCGCGGCCGGCCGGGCAGCGAGCCGTCGCCGGCGTCGACCGGCGGCAGGCCGAAATCCACCCGCACCGGCGCGCCCGCGGCCTGCGACAGGTCGCGGGCGATGGACTCGCGGACCTCGTCGGCGCTTGCGAAGCGCGTGGAGTTGAGGGAGTTGAGGTACAGCTTCAGCGACTTCGATTCGACCAGCCGGGGCGACCCGGCCGGCACCAGGAAGGTGGCGGTCGCCGCCGCGGGCAGGCCGCGCGGGCCCAGCCAGGACAGCTCGTAGGCGTGCCAGCGGTCGTGGCCATCGAAGGGCAGGGAGGCGTCGTCGATCCCCAGGGCCGCCCGCCCCTGCGCGCGCGGGATCGGGAACAGCAGCGACGGGTCGTAGGCGCGCGGATAGGCGACCTCGCGGCCCAGGGGAAGTTCGGTGGACATGGGGGCATTATCCCCCGGGCGCGTCCCCGTGGAGGTAGTCGAGCGCCACCTGCAGCATCGCCCGCAGCCCGAGGTCGAGCGCCGACTCGTCGAGGAGGAATTCCGGCGAATGGTTGCTCGGCGCGGTCGCGGGGTCGCGGCCTTCCGCGGTCGCGCCGACGAAGAAGAACATCGCGGGTGCCTCGCGCGCGTAGAAGGCGAAATCCTCGGCGCCCATGTTGAGCGGCACGTCGACGAGCCTGCCCGGGCCGGCCACCTTTTCCAGGCTCGGGCGCATGCGCGCGGTCAGCGCCGGGTCGTTGACGGTGACCGGGTTGCCGTCGATGTCGGGGACCCGGGCCTCGACCGTCGCCCCGTGCGCCGCCGCGACCTTGTCGGCGACGTTGCGCAGGTCGGCGAACACCGCTTCGCGCATGCCCTCGTCGAAGCTGCGGATGGTGCCGACCAGCTCGACCTGGTCGGGGATGATGTTCCAGCGCACGCCGCCGCGGATGGCGCCGAAGGTCACCACCACCGGCAGCCGCGAGATGTCCTGGCGGCGGCTCACGATGCTCTGCGCGGTGCCGACGATGTCGGCCGCCGCCACGATCGGGTCGACCCCGCCCCAGGGGCGCGAGCCGTGCGTCTGCCGGCCCTGGACCACGATCCGGAACCGGTCCGATGCGGCCATCGTCGGCCCGCCCCTGACCCCGATCCGGCCGGCCTGCAGGGTCGAGAACACGTGCATCCCGAACACGGCGTCGGGCCTGAAATCGCGGAAGATGCCCTGGGCGAGCATTTCGCGCGCGCCCCCCGCCTCGCCGTCCGGCGGCCCTTCCTCGGCCGGCTGGAAGATGAAGAGCACCTCGCCCGGCAGCTCGTCGCGCATCGCCACCAGGGCCTCGGCCACGCCCATCAGAACGCTGGTGTGGGCGGCGTGGCCGCAGGCGTGCATCACC
>JAAZHF010000344.1 GCA_012510865.1 Gammaproteobacteria bacterium | reverse complement strand
GGCGCTGCACTACCGCGTCGGCGGGGCCGGCGCCTTCACCAACGTCCCCGAGGCCTGCGTCGCCGACGCCAGCGCCGGGCCCGGCCTGACCCTGGACACGCCGGTCTCGGTCCTGCTGCCGGCCGCGGTCGACAACCAGGCGCTGGTCGAACTCCGGATCATGACCACCGACGCAGTGGGCAGCGACGAGTGGATCGGCGTCGACGACATCCTCGTCAGCGCCGCCGCCACCGGCGGCGACCCGGTGATCGGCATCGGCGGCGCCAGCGTCGTCGAGGGCGACGCCGGCACCACCGAGATGTACTTCGACGTCACCCTGAGCGCACCCGCCGGGCCCGGCGGAGTGGCCTTCGACTACGCCACCGCCGACGGCACCGCGACCGCCGGCGAGGACTACGTGGCCAAGGCCGGAAGCAGCTCGATCGCCGCCGGGGAGACCTCGACGACGCTGTCGGTGACCATCCTCGGCGATACCCTGGCCGAGGCCGACGAGACCTTCACGCTCGCGCTGTCGAACGTGGACGGGGCCGCCGAGGGCACCCTGGTCGCCACCGGCACCATCGTCAACGACGACTTCACGGTGCTGCCGATCTCGCAGATCCAGGGCGCCGGCGCCACCTCGGCCCACGATGGCAGCGAGGTGGTGACCACCGGCATCGTCACCGCGCGCAAGAACAACGGCTTCTTCATCCAGACCCCCGACGGCGCCGACGACGGCGACCCGGAGACCTCCGAGGGACTGTTCGTGTTCACCGCGGGCGCGCCCGGCCCCGAGGCCGCGGTCGGCAACCTGGTGCGCGTCCAGGGCACGGTGACCGAGTTCATTCCCGCCGCCGATCCCTTCCAGCTGCCGATGACCGAGCTCACCTTCGCCACGGTCACCGCGCTGTCCACGGGCCACGACCTGCCCGCCCCGGCCGTGATCACCGCCGCGAGCGTGCTGCCCGACGGTGGCCTCGACCAGCTCGAGCGCTACGAAGGCATGCGCGTGACGGTGCCGGACGCGCTCGTGGTCGCGCCCACCCGCGGCAACGTCAACGAGACGCAGGCGACCGCCACCGGCAACGGCCAGTTCGCGGTGGTCGCCGCCGGCGTCGCGCGCCCGCTGCGCGAGCCGGGCATCCAGGTCCCCGACCCGGATCCGAGCGGCACCACGGCGACCGACATCCCGCGCTGGGACTTCAACCCCGAGGTGATCGCCGTCGACAGCGACACGATCGGCGCGCCCCAGGCCAACGTCGCCGCCGGCTGCCGCATCGTCAACGACACCCTGACCGGACCGCTCGACTACACCTTCCGGCGCTACACGGTGTACCCGGAGACGGCGCTGGACCTCGAGTGCGACGGCTTCGACCAGCCGCGCCCGGCGCAGCTGCCCACCGCCGACCACGCCACGTTCGCGACCTACAACCTGCACCGCTTCTTCGACGCCGTGAACGATCCGTCGATCGGCGAGCCGGTGCCGACGGCCGAGGCCTTCGCGCGCCGGCTGGGCAAGGCCTCGCTCGGCATCCGCGCGTACATGCATTCGCCCGACGTGATCGGCGTCAGCGAGGTCGAGAACCTGGCCGCGCTGCAGGCGCTGGCCGACCGGGTCAACGCCGACGCCGTCGCCCAGGGCGGCGAGGACCCGGGCTACGTCGCCCTCCTGGAAGAGGGCAACGACGTGGGCGGCATCGACGTCGGCTTCCTGGTCAAGGCCGGCGACGTCGCGGCGGGCCTGCCGCGGGTCGACGTGGGGTCGGTCGCGCAGGTCGGCGCCGACGTCACCTGGACCTACGACGGCGACGGCTCCGTGAGCCTCCTCAACGACCGCCCGCCGCTGGTGCTCGACGCGGTGGTGAACTTCGCCGACGGCCGCGCACTGCCGGTGACGGTGGTCACCGTCCACCAGCGCTCGCTCAACGACGTCGACAGCGAGGCGCCGCGCGGAACCGGCACCACCGGCGACCGCGTGCGCCAGAAGCGGCAGCTGCAGGCCCGCTACCTCGCCGGAATGCTGCAGGGAATGCAGCAGGCGGACCCGGAGAGGAACGTGATCGTCCTGGGCGACTTCAACGCCTTCGAGTTCAACGACGGCTATGCCGACGTCATGGGCACGGTCACCGGCCTGCCCTCGCCCGACGCGGCCACGGCGGTCAACGGCGACGGCGACGACCTGGTCGAGCCGGACATGCACAACGCGACCCTGCTCGTCGACGCGTCGGAGCGCTACTCCTACGTGTTCGAGAACAACGCCCAGTCGCTCGACCACATCCTGTTCAACGACGCCGTGCTTGCGTCGCCGCTGGTCGAGTCGGTGGCCATGAGCCACGCGCGGATCAACGCCGACTTCCCGGAAACCGCGCGCAACGACGGCGACAGCGCCGCTCGCCTGTCCGACCACGACCCGTCGCTGCTGCTGGTGCGCCTGGTGGCCGTGCAGTCGGCGGACATGCAGGCCTCGGTCACGGCCACCGCGCCGTCGGTGCCGGTCGCCGGCACCCTGGCCTGGACGGTCGAGGCCGCGAACGAGGGCCCGGACGCCGCGCAGTTCCCGGGCCTGGGCATCGCCGTGGACGCCGAGCTCCCGGACCTGGCGATCGACGCGCCCGCGGGCTGGAGCTGCGAGGCGCCGGTGGCGTCGGGCGGCGAAACCAGCGCCGCCTGCACCGCGGACGCACTGGCGGCCGCGCAGTCGGCGACGTTCGGGGTCCAGGCCACCGCGCTGCCCGCCGACGCCGGCGGCCTGGTGCGGCTGACGGCCGCGGCCACGTCTCAGACCGACGACCCGCAGCCGGACAACGACAGCGACAGCGCCACGATCGCCGTCGAGGCCAGCGCCGACCTGTCGGTGGACTTCATCGGCGGCTCGACCTACTCCAAGGGCTCGCTGGCCGTCCAGGTCATCCGCCTGCGCAACCTGGGCCCGAGCGACGCCGCCGATGGCACGCTGGGCGTGAGCACGACGACCCAGCCCGCGCGCACGGCCATCGAGGCGCCGGCCGGCTGGACCTGCGTCGAGGCCGGGGGACGGTGGTTCTCCGCGAGCTGCGCGGCGAACGACGACGTCGTCCTTGCCAGCGGCGCCGAGGCGCTGTTCACCGTGGTCGTCGACACCAGCGGCCGCTTG
>JAAZHF010000343.1 GCA_012510865.1 Gammaproteobacteria bacterium | reverse complement strand
GCGGGGAACGGCGTGGAGGGGCGGCGGGGCGGACATGGGGGAATGGTGGCATGGAGGCGGCGGCAAGCGCCTGGCAATCGCGGCTGTAGCCGCTCCTACAATCGTGGCTGTAGCCTCCTACAATCGCGGCTTTAGCCGCTCCTACAATGGCGGCTATGGCCGCTCCTGCAATGGGGACAGGGGGTTCCAGGGCTGGTTCCGGTGACCCGGGTCAAGGCCGGGTCACGGCGTGGGGAGTACGCTATGCAGCCCATTCAAGACCCGCGGTGCCCGACATGTCCCTTGCCCCCGAACTCCGCCAGCGCATCGACGAGCTGCTGCAGGCCAACCGCATCGTCCTGTTCATGAAGGGCGAGCCGCGGGCGCCGCAGTGCGGCTTCTCGGCCAAGGCGGTGGCGGCGCTGTCGTCGCTGGAGGTGCCCTACGCGCACGTCAACGTGCTCGCCGACGGCGAGATCCGCGAGGGCATCAAGGCCTATGGCAACTGGCCGACCATCCCGCAGCTCTACATCGGCGGCGAGCTGGTGGGCGGAAGCGACAGCATCGAGCAGATGGCCAACTCCGGGGAGCTGCACGCCGCGCTCGGCCTGCCGCCGCCGGACCGCACGCCGCCGGCGATCACGATCACCGCCGCGGCGCGGCCGACGCTGCGCAAGGCGAGCGAGGACGCTGGCGGCGACCTCGCCGGGCAGGTCGACATCGACCCGAACTTCCGGACGCGGCTGGCGCTGGCCACGCGCGATCCGGCTGCGATCGTCGTCGACTGCGAGGGCATCCCGGTGCAGGTGGCGGTCGCCGCCGCGCGCCGCGCCGACGGCCTGGTGATCGACTACGCCGACGATGCCCGCGGCAAGGGGCTGGTGGGCGAGAACCCGAATGCGCCGCCGCCGGTCCGGCCGCTGTCCCCGACCGATGCCCAGGCGCGCTGCGCCGACGGCGGCCTGCGCCTGGTGGACGTGCGGCCTCCCGAGGAGCGCGCGCTGGCGGAGGTGGGGGTGCCGCACTCCACCCTCGACGACGGGCCCGGCGCGCTGGAGGGACTCCCGAAGGACACGCCGCTCGCCTTCCTCTGCCACCACGGCAACCGCAGCGCGCAGGACGCGGAGCACTTCCGCCAGCTGGGCTTCACCGAGGTCTACAACGTGCAGGGCGGCATCGACGCCTGGGCCGAGCACGTGGACGGCACGATCCCGAGGTACTGAACCCTCAGATTCCGCCGCCGGCGTCGAGCCAGGCCTGCTCGTCGGCGGTGCTGGCCCGGCCCAGGGCGTGGTTGCGGTGGGGGAAGCGGCCGAAGCGTTCGATCACGTCGTAGTGCCGCACCGCGTAGTCGAGGTAGGAGCCTTCCAGGCCGCGCGCCAGCGCCACCGAGCGCTCCTGGTCGAGCAGGTCCTCCGAGTGCTCGAAGGGCAGGTAGCAGAACGCGCGCAGCGCCGGCTCGACCTGCTGGTCCAGCCCGGCCTCGAGCATCCGGTTGGCGTAGTGCAGCGCCAAGGGGTCGGTGGCGTAGGAATGCCCGCTGCCGCGGAAGATGTTGCGCGGCACCTGGTCGAGCAGGATCAGCAGGGCGAGCGCGCCCTCGGCGTCGTCCATCCAGTGCTCGAGCTCGCGGCGGGCGGCGGCGAAGTGCGCGGCTTCGAGGTGGGTGCGGACCTCCTCGTCGAAGGCGTCGCCGCCGCGGAACCACTTCGAGTAGCCGGCATCGCGCCAGAACGCGACGACCTCCGCGGCGGTGGGCAGTCCATCGGTGGCATTCATTCGTCGAACCTCAGGTGGCGCACGGACTTGCCGTGCCGGCGGATGAGCCGCAGCGCTTCGATGCCGACCTGGATGTGCCCTTCGACGAAGCGCACGCTGACGTGGGCGTCCGAGGCCTCGGTCTTCACGCCCTCGGGGATCATCGGCTGGTCGCTCACCAGCAGCAGCGCGCCGCAGGGGATGCGGTTGGCGAAGCCCGCCGCGAACACGGTGGCGGTTTCCATGTCGATGGCCATGCAGCGCATCGCGCGCAGGCGCTCCTTGAACGCGGCGTCGTGCTCCCAGACGCGGCGGTTGGTGGTGTAGACCGTGCCGGTCCAGTAGTCGAGGCCGGCGTCGCGGATCGAGGTCGAGACCGCGCGCTGCAGCGCGAACGCCGGCAGCGCCGGGACCTGCGGCGGCAGGTAGTCGTCGCTGGTGCCCTCGCCGCGGATGGCGGCGATCGGCAGGATCAGGTCGCCGAGCTGGTTCTTGCGCTTGAGCCCGCCGCACTTGCCGAGGAACAGCACCGCCTTCGGGCCGATCGCCGACAGCAGGTCCATCAGCGTGGCCGCGTTCGGGCTGCCCATGCCGAAGTTGATCATGGTGATGCCGTCGGCGGTGGCGCTGGGCATCGGCCGGTCGGTGCCGACGATCTCCGCGCCGGTGAGGCGCGCGAAGTGGCCGAGGTAGCCGCCGAAGTTGGTGAGCAGGATGTGCTCGCCGAAGCCGTCCAGCGGGACGCCGGTGTAGCGCGGCAGCCAGTTTTCGACGATCTGTTCCTTTTCCTTCATGGGTCCTCCGTGTTTGCCGGTGATTCTGGCACGGCGGGGATCGCGGCTATAGCCGCTCCCACATGCACCCACCCCCCTCCCTGTAGGAGCGGCTACAGCCGCGACCACACTCCCCATGTCACACCGCCCCCTGTAGGAGCGGCTACAGCCGCGATCGATGCCACGACTTCCTGGCCATTGCCGACCGGCCTGCCCACGGCTAGGGTTGACCGCGGACCACGGGGAGCCCACATGGCACTGAAGACACCGGCCGCGCTCGCCGCGGCGCTCACGCTTGCGCTGGCCGCCGGCTGCGCAAGCACCGGGGCCGCCGGCACCCGCGCAGGCGGCGGCTCGGTCGACGCTTCCGCCACCAGCGGCTCGCCCGGCGACGCGTATCCGAGCACCTACCAGCGGATCGCCAGCGCGCCGGTGCTCGTCAGCGGCGCCACCGTGCTCGACGGCACCGGCCG
>JAAZHF010000342.1 GCA_012510865.1 Gammaproteobacteria bacterium | reverse complement strand
CGCGGAATTCCAGCGGCTGCGTGGAGCGGACCGCCTGCGCGGCCAGCGGCGCGGGGACCAGGGCGACCGCGGCGAGCATCGCCAGCACCAGGCCGGCGGCGACGGCACGCAGCGCCGCGGGTGCCCGTACAGGAACCATGCGCATGCTCATCCGCCCGACTCCATCGCTTCGACCATCGGCGCCACCACGGTGTCGATGATCTCGTCGGTCAGCGGGCCGACGTGCTTCCAGCGCACGATGCCCTCAGCGTCGACCAGGAAGGTTTCCGGTGCGCCGTAGATGCCCCATTCGATGGCGGCATCGCCTTCGTAGTCCGTGATCACGACCCAGTACGGATTCCCGAAATGCTCGAGCCAGCGCAGCGCGTCCTCCGGCTCGTCCTTCCAGTTGTAGCCGACCACGCGGATGCGCTTGGTCTCGGCGTAGCGCGCGAGGACCGGGTGCTCGACCTGGCAGGCGGGGCACCAGCTGCCCCAGACGTTCATCAGGTAGGGCTGGCCGCGGAGGTCCTCGCTGCCCACCCGGTAGGCGGCGTCGTGGAGCACCGGCAGTGAGAACTCCGGCGCGGGCCTGCCGACCAGCGGCGAGGGCAGGGCTTCGCGATCCGGCCGGTCCGATTGGCGAACGCCCCAGGCCAGCAGAAGCACCAGGCCGAGGAAACCGCCGACCAGCAGCACCGCCAGGAGCATGCGGCCTCGGGAAGCATCGCCGCGGGGCAGGGGGGCGGTCATCGCCCGGCCTCCCCGCGCGGCGCGCGGAAGCGGCGATCGGTGGCCGCGACGAAGCCGCCCAGGGCCATCAGCAGCGCGCCGGTCCAGATCCAGCGCACGAACGGCTTCACGTGCAGGCGCACGGCCCAGGCGTCGCCGCCCAGGGGTTCGCCCAGGGCGACGAAGACGTCCGCGCGCACGCCCGCGTGGATGCCGGCGTCGGTCATCACCTGGCCACCGCTGGCATAGGCGCGCTTCTCGGGGTGCAGCAGCGCCAGGGGCCGGTCGTCGCGGAAGACCTGCACGTGGCCGCGGTCGGCGACGTAGTTCGGCCCCTGCACGCGATCGACGCCGTCGAAGCGGAAGGCGTAGCGGCCGATGACCTGGGTTTCGCCCGCCGACATCGGCACTTCGCGCAGCACGTTCTGGGCCTCGACCAGCATCGCGCCGAGCACGAACACGGCGATGCCGAGGTGGCCCAGGACCATGCCGAACATCTCGGGCGTGAAGCTGCGTCCCCGTGCGCGTACGCGCGCCCAGGCGAAGCGCAGCGTCCCCAGCGCGACCCAGGCGGCCCCAGCCACGCCGAAGCCGGTCTTCAGTGCGCCCTGCGGCGCCTTGAACCAGGCCAGCACGCCGAGGAGCAGGGCCAGGCCGAGCCAGGGGGCCAGCATCGCCAGCGGCCGCGACGCCTGCTCCTGCTGCCAGCGGGTCAGCGGCCCGAACGGCACCAGCGCCACCAGCGGTGCCATCAGCACGAGGAACAGCGTGCCGAAGTAGGGCGGCCCGACCGAGACCTTGCCGAGGTCGAGCGCGTCGGCGAGCAGCGGGTAGAGCGTGCCCAGGAGCACCATCGCGCAGGCCGACGCGAGCAGCAGGTTGTTGACCAGCAGCAGGGTCTCGCGCGAGGCGGCGGCGAACGGCTTGCCCTGCGCCAGCCGGGGCGCGCGCGCGACGTAGACCAGCAGCGCGCCGCCGATCACCGCGCCAAGGAAGACCAGGATGAACAGTCCGCGCGCCGGGTCGGCCGCGAAGGAGTGCACGCTGGTCAGCACGCCCGAGCGCACCAGGAACGCGCCGAGCAGGGACAGCGAGAACGCCGCGATCGCCAGCAGCATCGTCCAGCTGCTGAAGCTCCCCCGCTTCTCGGTCACCGCCTGCGAGTGGATCAGAGCGGCGCCGACCAGCCAGGGCATGAAGCTCGCGTTCTCGACCGGGTCCCAGAACCACCAGCCGCCCCAGCCAAGCTCGTAATAGGCCCACCAGCTGCCCATCGCGATGCCGAGGGTGAGGAAGCCCCAGGCGACGTTGGTCCATGGCCGCGACCAGCGCAGCCAGCGGGCGTCGATCACGCCCTCGAGCAGCGCCGCGATCGCGAACGCGAACGGCACCACGAAGCCGATGTAGCCGATGTACAGCAGCGGGGGATGGATGATCATCCCCGGGTCCTGCAGCAGGGGATTCAGGTCATGGCCCTCGGCGACGGCCGGCAACAGCCGCTCGAACGGGTTCGAGGTGAACACCATGAACGACAGGAAGCCCACCGCGACCAGCCCGATCACGCCGAGCGCGCGGGCGCGGAAGCTCCAGGGAATGCGCCCCGACGCGACCGCGACCGCGGCGTTCCAGATCGCCAGCATCAGCGCCCAGAGCAGCAGCGAGCCCTCGTGCGCGCCCCAGACCGCCGTGTAGCGGTACACCAGCGGCAGCAGCGTGTTCGAGTTGTCGGCCACGTACCGGACCGAGAAGTCCTGCAGCACGAAGGCCAGGGTCAGGATGACGTAGGCGGCAAGGACCAGCGCCAGCTGCGCGAGCGCTGCGGGCCGGGTCACGGCCGCCAGATCCTCGCGCCCGCGGGCGGCGCCGGCGAGGCCGGCGAATCCCTGCAGCACGGCCAGGACGAGGGCGAGGGCCAGCGCCGCCTGGCCGAGCTCCGGCAGCACCTAGCGCCTGCCTTCCGCGGGCTGCGGCGCCGGCAGGTCGACGTTGTGCTTCTCGTGCGCCAGGCCCATCTTGTCGGCCACTTCCTTGGGCACGTAGGTCTCGTCGTGCTTGGCCAGCACCTCGTCGGCGACGAAGGTGCCGTCGGCGCGCATGCGCCCGGTGGCGACCACCGACTGGTCCTCGCGGAACAGGTCGGGGAGGATGCCTGAGTACACCACCGGCATCAGCGCGTCGCCGTCGGTGACCAGGAAGCGCGCCTCCATCGAGCCCGGCGGGCGCTCGAAGGAGCCCTTGGCGACCATGCCGCCGAGGCGGAAGCGGGTCTCGCCCGAAGCGACCTCGGGGCCGGCGCGGCCATCGAGCACCTCGGCCGGGGTGAACAGGTAGGCGACGTTGCGCTGCAGGGCCATGGCCACCAGCACCGCGACGAGGGACGCGGCGGCGACCACGGCGAGCACGAACCAGAGGCGCCGGCGGCGGGTGGGGTTCATCGGCGCAGCTCCGTGGCGGCTTCATTCCGGGCGGGGTGCGCGGCGCGCCGGGCGGCCAGCCTGCGCGCGGCGCGCAGCTGGCGCGAGACGGCCAGTCGCGGCGCGAGGTAGTCCCAGGCCAGCACCGCGGCGAACACCGCGTAGGCGGCGATGACGTATTCGCGATAGCTCACCGGCCCGCCTCCGCCATGCGCCGCACCCAGTCCTTGCCGGCCTCGCGGCGCAGGTTGTCGGCCCGCGCGCGCGCCAGCAGCGAGCCGGCGAACCAGAACTTGGTGCCGATCACCATCCAGACGAGCGGCGGCAGCATGCTCGGGTCCATCGAGGACTCGCCGAACACGCGGATGGTCTGCCCCTGGTGCAGCGAGTTCCACCACACCACCGAGTAGCGGATCACGGGCAGCATCACCACCCCGACCAGGGCCAGCAGCCCGGCCGCGCGAGCTGCGGTGCGGCGGTCGTCGATGGCGTGGTACAGGCCGATCACGCCCAGGTACAGGAACAGCAGCACGAGCTGGCTGGTCAGGCGCGGGTCCCAGTCCCACCAGGTGCCCCACATCGGCTTGCCCCAGATCGAGCCCGTGGCCAGGGTGACGAAGGTGAAGGCGGCGCCGATCGGCGCGCAGGCCATGGCCAGGATCTCGCAGAGCTTGATCCGCCAGACCAGCGCGATCGCGGAATACAGGGCCATCAGCGCGAACACGAGCAGGCTCATCCACGCCGACGGCACGTGGATGTACAGGATGCGGAAGCTGTCGCCCTGCTGGTAGTCGGGCGGCACCTGGAACAGCGCCCCGTACACGCCCCAGGCCATCACCACGGCCCCGAGGGCATATCCCCAGGGGGACCATCGGGCGGCGAAGCGGTCGAAGTATGGCGGTGAGCCCAGCTGGTGGAACCAGCGGATCACCGGGTTCATGTCGGACATCGGGTTTTCGCTGGCTGGAGGGCTTGCCGCCCCGGAAAGGTGCGGTCATGGCCTCGCCGGGGCCCTGCGGCCCGGCGAGGCATTCTTTCAGGTTTGCACTCCCCGGCCAAGGGCGCCGGGTGGCACGCGCCGTCCCGCCGGGCCCTCGCAGGCGGGACGGCGGCCCCTGCGGGGCGCCTCAGGCCAGCGCGATCCGGATCGCGGCGGCCGCGGCCATCGGTGCGAGGACCAGGGCCGCCACGAGCCCGGCGGCCAGCAGCAGCACGCCGCCGGTGGGATCGAATCCCTGGGTGGAGGCGGTCACGCTGCCGGCGCCGAACACCAGAACCGGGACATACAGGGGCAGGGCGAGCAGCGCCACCAGGATGCCGGACCGACGCATGCCCACGGTCAGCGCGGCGACCACCGCGCCCAGCAGGGCCAGCAGGGGCGTCCCCAGGAGAAGGGTGGAGAAGAGCACCGGCCAGTGGTGGCGCGGCAGGGCCATGAGCTCGGCCAGAAGCGGCATCGCCAGCACCAGCGGCAGGGCGGTCGTCGCCCAGTGCGTGAGCACGCGCACCAGGACCAGCCAGGCCAGCGGCACCGGGGCCAGCAGCCACTGCTCGAGCGAGCCGTCCTCGGCGTCGCCGCGGAACAGGGTGTCCAGCGCCAGCAGCCCCGACAGCAGGACCGCGACCCAGAGCGCGCCCGGCGCCACGCGCGCCAGCATCCCCCGGTCGCTGCCCAGGGCCAGCGCGAACAGCACCAGCACCAGCAGCGCGAACAGCGCCGGCTGGAGCGAGTCGCCGCGCCTGCGCCACAGCAGCTGCAGGTCGCGGACGGCAAGCGCGCGGGCGGCCTGCCACATCATGCGGCGCGCTCCAGCACCAGCAGGCGCGTGCGCACCGGCGGCGCCGCGTAGGCACCGTGGGTGGTGACCATGGCGCCGCCGCCTTCGCGCAGGTGCGCCTGCACCATCCGGTTCACCAGTCCGATGCCTTCGAGGTCGAGGTTGGCGTACGGCTCGTCCAGCAGCCACAGCGGCGCCGGGGACAGCCACAGGCGCGCCAGGGACAGGCGCTTGCGCTGGCCGGCGGACATCTGGCGCGCCAGGGTGTCTTCGTAGCCGGCCAGCCCGACCGTGGCCATGGCGTCCTCGAGCGACATCCCCGGGCGGCTGCCGTGGAGGCCGCAGAGGAAGCGGAGGTTCTCCAACGCGGTGAGGTCGGCCTTCTGCGCCGGCAGGTGGCCGAGGTAGCCGACCACGCGCGCGCGCAGCGCCGGTCCCGCGGCGCGTCCCTGGAACCTGATCTCGCCGGAGTCGGCGCGAAGCAGGCCTGCAAGGACCTTCAGCAGCGTGGTCTTGCCGGCGCCGTTGTCACCCTGCACCAGCCGCGCCTCGCCGGCGCCGACGTCGAAGTCGAGCGGGCCGAACACGGGCGTTTCGTTGCGCGAGAAGCGCAGGGCCTGGGCGGTGAGCAGCGCTGCGGCGGGACGGGTGGGCTGGGGCATCGTGCGGCACGGGCCGCGACGGCGACCGGTCGCGCCTATTCTAGCCAGTCGACCGGGGCCTCGGCCTGGAAGCCCGATGGGCGCCTGGCCTGCATCCGGAGCCGGACCGGGCGACCGCGTCGCCACCACAGCGCACCGAGCTGTCCGAAGCGCCGCGTCAGCTCGTCGAGCTCGGCGATGCCGATGTCCAGGATCACCCAGCCCGGCTCGCGCCAGCTGCGGTTGGTCGCGGAGGAGAACGAGGGGATGTGCACGAGGCCGCGTGCGCCGAGCTCGGCCTCCAGCTCGAGGTCGGCCTGGCGGTTCCTGGCCTCCTCGCGCGGCCTGGAATAGGGGTTCCACGCCGACAGCAGGCCGAAGCTGCGGACCTCGGGGTGCAGGAGTTCGAGTCCGGGCACCGGCAGGCCGATGTGGATGTCATGCCAGTCCCCGTCGCGCGCCCAGCGATACACCGCCCTGAGGTAGGCGTTCGCCAGGCGTTCGACGTCGGCCTCGGGGGCGGCAGGCGGCGGCTGGGGCATGACCCGGCATTTAACGCGACTGCGCACGCTGCGTAAACTCGCCTGTCCCGGCACGTGGCCGGCCGGAGGAACCAGCGCATGCCAGGAACCAAGCTGCCGAAGGTCGGCACGACGATTTTCAGCGTAATGTCGCAGCTCGCCGCCGAGCACGGGGCGGTCAACCTGGGGCAGGGCTTCCCCGACTTCGACGTGCCTGGACGGCTGGTGGATGCGCTGGACCGCGCCATGCGCGCCGGGCACAACCAGTACGCCCCGATGACCGGCGTGGCGGCGCTGCGCGAGGCGATCGCCGACAAGACCCTGGACCTGTACGGGCACCGTCCCGACCCGGAGACCGAGGTCACGGTGACCAGCGGCGCCACCGAGGCGATCTTCAACGCCGTCCATGCCGTGGTCCGCGCCGGCGACGAGGTGGTGGTCCTGGATCCCGCCTACGACTGCTACGAACCGGCGATCGAACTCGCCGGCGCGCGGGCTGTGCACGTGCAGCTGGACCTGGCCACCTTCGCCCCCGACTGGGCGCGCGTGCGCGCGGCCATCGGGCCGAGGACGCGGATGCTGATCGTCAACACGCCGCACAATCCGTCGGGCGCGATGCTGGACGCCGGCGACATGGCCGAGCTCGCGGCCATCGTCCAGGACACCGGCGTCTGGCTGGTCTCCGACGAGGTCTACGAACACATCGTG
>JAAZHF010000341.1 GCA_012510865.1 Gammaproteobacteria bacterium | reverse complement strand
GCGCGGAGCCGGGCGCGGACGCCTATCCGGACGTCGCCGCGTTCCTCGCCGACATCGACCTGATCGACGCCAGCCTCGCCGCCCACCGCGGCGAACACGCCGGACGCTTCGCCCTCGGACGCCTGCGGCGGCGGGTGACCAGCTTCGGCTTCCACCTGGCGTCGCTCGACCTGCGCCAGGATTCGGCCGCGCACGACGCCGCGCTGGGTGCGCTGGAAGGCGTGGACGACTGGGCCGCCTTGCCGCTGGAGCGGCGGCTCGCGCGGCTGCACGCGCTGATCGACGCGCCGGTGCCCAGGGTGCCCGGGGCGGAGGCCGCGGCCGCGACCCTGGACGTGTTCCGCACGGTCCGATCGGCGCGCGCCCGCTACGGCGCCGACGCGTTCGGACCCTACATCGTGAGCATGAGCCGCAGCGCCGCCGACGCGCTGGCGGTGCTGGCGCTGGCGCGGATCGCCGGCTGCGTCGAAGGCGGCGACGGCGGTGGCGGCGGCGGCGAGGTGCCGCTGGACGTGGCGCCGCTGTTCGAGACCGTGGACGACCTCGAGGCCGCCGCCGGGGTGATGCGCGCGCTGTTCGAGGACCCGGTCTACCGCCGCCACGTGGCCGCGCGCGGCGACCGCCAGGTCGTGATGCTGGGCTACTCCGACAGCGCCAAGGACAGCGGCCTGCTGGCCTCGCGCTGGGCGCTGCAGCGCGCCCAGGTGGACCTGACGCGGTTGGCGCGCGATGCCGGCGTCCGCCTGGTGTTCTTCCACGGCCGCGGCGGTTCGGTCAGCCGCGGCGGGGGCAAGACCGGGCGCGCCATCATCGCCGCGCCGCGCGGCACGATCGACGGCCGCCTGCGTGTGACCGAGCAGGGCGAGGTGATCCACCGCAAGTACGGGATCCGCGCCCTGGCCCTGCGCAACCTCGAGCAGATGGCCGGGGCGGTGCTGCGCGCCAGCCTGCGCCCGCGGCCGCCGGAGCCGCGGGTGCGGGAATGGCGCGCGGTCGCCGACGGGCTGGCCGCGGAGTCGCGCGCAAGCTACCGCGCGCTGGTGCACGAGGATCCCGGCTTCGACGCCTACTTCCGCGCGGCCACGCCGGTCGACGTGATCGAGCGCCTGCGGATCGGCTCGCGGCCCTCGCGGCGGCGCGAGGGGGGAATCGCCAACCTGCGCGCCATCCCCTGGGTATTCGCCTGGTCGCAGAACCGCTCCGGGCTGACCGGCTGGTACGGCGTCGGCCATGCGCTGGAACGCGGGATCGCGCGGCACGGGCTGGAGGCGATGGCCGCGATGGCGCGCGACTGGCCCTTCTTCGCGGCCATGCTCGACGACGTCGAGATGCTGCTGGCCAAGTCCGACCTCGACATCTTCGAGCGCTACTCGCTGCTGGCCGGCGACGCGCACCACCGTTTCTTCCCGCGGGTCGCCGGCGAGTTCGCCCGCACCCGCGACGCCATCCTCGCCATCAAGGGCGAGGCGGAGCTGCTGTCGGGCGACTACCGCCTGCGCCTGTCGATCCGCCTGCGCAATCCCTACGTCGACCCGATCAGCCTGCTGCAGGTGGAGCTGCTGCGCCGCTGGCGCGCGGGCGGGCGCAGCGACGACGCGCTGCTGCGCGCGCTGTTCGCGACCGTCAACGGCATCGCGGCGGGGATCCAGAACACCGGGTAGCCGAAGCGCCCGCGGGCGGCGCTAGACTCGCGGGACCTGCCCCGGAGACCCGCAATGGCCGAAGCACGCGACGAAATCGTGTTCCACACCAACCCCATGTCCCGCGGCCGCATCGTGCGCTGGATGCTCGAGGAGCTGGGCGTGGAGTACCGCACCGTGGTCCAGGACTACGGCACCAGCATGAAGTCGCCCGAATACCTGGCGATCAACCCGATGGGCAAGGTGCCGGCGCTGCAGCACCGCGGCGTCGTGGTCACCGAGGCGGCCGCGATCTGCGCCTACCTCGCCGACGCCTTCCCCGAAGCCGGGCTGGCGCCCGATCCCGGCGATCCGCTTCGCGGCCCTTACCTGCGCTGGCTGTTCTTCGCCGCCGGCCCGGTCGCGGCGGCGGTGCGCGCGAACGCGCTCGGCCAGCTGCCGCCGCCGGAGAAGGCCGGCTTCGTCGGCTACGGCAGCTACGAACAGACCATGGACACGCTGGAAGCCGCCGCCGCCTCGGCCTCGCCCTGGCTGCTCGGCGAGCGCTTCAGCGCCGCCGACGTCTATGTCGGCAGCCAGGTGGACTTCGGCCTCGCCTTCAAGTCGATCCCCGCGCGCCCGGCGTTCGCGGCCTGGGC
>JAAZHF010000340.1 GCA_012510865.1 Gammaproteobacteria bacterium | reverse complement strand
GGCGCGCACAGGTCGAAGCCGGAGTACAGCTTCTTCATGTCGTCAAGGGTCGCGATGTTGCCCCCGGAGTTGCCGATCTTGCCGAAGATGTCCGGGCGCTCGGCCGGGTCCTCGCCGTACAGGGTCACGCTGTCGAACGCGGTCGACAGGCGCGCCGCCGGCTGGCCCAGGCTGAGGTAGTGGAAGCGCCGGTTGGTGCGCTCGGGCGTGCCCTCCCCGGCGAACATCCGGATCGGGTCCTCCCCGGTGCGGCGGTACGGGTACACGCCCCCGGTGTAGGGGTAATGCCCCGGCAGGTTCTCCTTCTGCAGGAACACCAGCAGCTCGCCCCAGGACCGGTAGGTCGGCGCGGCGATCTTCGGGATCTGCAGATGGGACAGGGATTCGCGGTAGTTCTCGACGCGGATGGTCTTGCCGCGGACCTGGTACTCGTTGGCCTCGTCGGTGATCGACTTGAGGCGGTCCGGCCACTCGCGCAGCAGGCGGAGGGCGTCGGAGGATAGGGACTGGATGGCGTCGTTGTAACGTTGGCGGAGCGTCAGGAGGGTGCGATCCACCCCGTCATTCCCGCGAACGCGGGAATCCACCCCCTCTCCCGCTTGCGGGAGAGGGTTGGGGTGAGGGGCTTCTGCCTCTGCATCCGCATCAGGCGAAGAGCTGCCCTCATCCGCCCTTCGGGCACCTTCTCCCGCAGGCGGGAGAAGGGAAGAAGCGGGGTACAGCGCCAGCTGCTCCGGCAGCGCCGGATCCTCCAGATCCCGCAGGCTCTGCCAGTAACTCTGCGCCCGGTCCGCCACCTCGGACTCGCTCTCGATCCGCTTGTTGATCGCCCTGCCCTGCTCGGCAATCTCCGCCAGGTACCGCACCCGGCTCCCCGGGATCAACACGGTCGCCCGCGGCTCCTTCAACGTCGTATCAATCTCCGGGTTCCAGTCACACCCCGGCGTCCCCCACGTTCCCTGTTCCCCGTTCCCCGTTCCCGCCTTTTCCCTCATCAAGCGACACAGGTTGGCAAACATCCAGCTGATGCCAGGATCGTTGAACTGACTGGCGATGGTCGGGTAGACCGGAACCTCTTCGTCCTTCATCTGGAACGCCACGCGGTTGCGCTTCCACTGCTTGCGGATGTCGCGCAGGGCGTCCTCGGCGCCGCGCTTGTCGTACTTGTTCAGCACGACCAGCTCGGCGAAGTCGAGCATGTCAATCTTCTCCAGCTGGCTGGGGGCGCCGAAGTCGCTGGTCATGACGTACATCGGGAAGTCGACCAGGTCGACGATCTCCGAGTCGCTCTGGCCGATGCCGGCGGTCTCCACGATCACCAGATCAAAGCCCAGGCCCTTGAGGAAGCCGATGCAGTCCTTGAGCACGGCATTGGTGGCCACGTGCTGGCGGCGGGTCGCCATGGAACGCATGTACACGCGGTAGCTGCGCAGCGAGTTCATGCGGATGCGGTCGCCCAGCAGCGCGCCTCCGGTGCGGCGGCGGGTGGGGTCGACCGAGATCACGGCGATCCGCATTTGCGGGAAGTTGGCGAGGAAGCGGTTGAGCAGCTCGTCGGTGACCGAGCTCTTGCCGGCGCCGCCGGTGCCGGTGATGCCGATCACCGGGGCGTGCTGGTCGGCCGCGGCCCACTGCTTGCGCAGCATGGCCAGCTCGGCCTCGGTGTGCACGCCGTCTTCCAGCGCGCTGAGCACGCGGCCGATGGCGATCTCGTCGTCCATCGCCGGGCGGGTGCTGGCCGGGGCGCGGGCCTCGTCGGCGCGCTCGTCGCGGGCCTTGGACACGCGCTCCATCACGTCTTCGATCATCTCCACCAGGCCCAGCTTCATGCCGTCGTTGGGGTGGTAGATGCGCTCGACGCCGTAAGCCTCCAGCTCGCGGATCTCCTCGGGGGTGATGGTGCCGCCACCGCCGCCCACCACGCGGATATGGCCGGCATCGCGCTCGCGCAGCATGTCGACCATGTACTTCATGTATTCCACGTGCCCACCCTGGTAGCTGGACAGGGCAATGGCATCGGCGTCTTCCTGCAGCGCGGCGCGCACCACGTCTTCCACCGAGCGGTTGTGGCCCAGGTGGATCACCTCCGCGCCCTGCGCCTGGATCAGGCGCCGCATGATGTTGATGGCGGCGTCGTGGCCGTCGAACAGGCTGGCGGCGGTGACGAAGCGCAGCGGGGTGCCGTCCGGACGGGTCTCGGAAATGGCCTGGGAAGCGGGAACGCTCATGTCGCGGATC
>JAAZHF010000339.1 GCA_012510865.1 Gammaproteobacteria bacterium | reverse complement strand
TCCAGAAGCTGTAGGTGTGCGAGCCGAAGCCGTGCATGTGGCGGTAGCTGGCCGGGATGCCGCGCTCGCTCATCACGATGGTGACCTGGTGCAGCGACTCCGGGAGCAGGGTCCACCAGTCCCAGTTGTAGGTGGCCGAGCGCAGATTGGTGCGCGGGTCGCGCTTGACGACCTTGTTGAGGTCCGGGAACTTGCGCGGGTCGCGGATGAAGAACACGGGGGTGTTGTTGCCCACCATGTCCCAGTTGCCCTCCTCGGTGTAGAACTTCAGCGCGAAGCCGCGGATGTCGCGCTCGGCGTCGGCCGCGCCGCGCTCGCCGGCGACGGTGGTGAAGCGGGCGAACATCTCGGTCTTCTTGCCCACCTGCGAGAAGATCGCCGCGCGGGTGTACTTCGTGATGTCGTGGGTGACGGTGAAGGTGCCGAAGGCGCCCGAGCCCTTGGCGTGCATGCGCCGCTCGGGAATCACCTCGCGCACGAAGTTGCCGAGCTTTTCGTGCAGCCAGACGTCCTGCGAGAGCAGCGGGCCGCGCGGGCCCGCAGTGAGGCTGTTCTGGTTGTCCGGCACCGGTGCGCCGAACTGGGTGGTGAGGAAGGTCGGCTTGTCGGTCGGTTCGCTCATGGCTCGGGCTCCGCGGCGTTTGGTGAGGACCTTGACTCTACGTTCACGCGATTGAAAGTGGAAATCGAATAGTGGAAATCGATTGATAGGTTCTTTCTATCGGGCGGCGGTCAGCGCCTGCCGAAAAGCCCGCCCAGCTGGACCAGGTCGCCAAGCCCGAACTCCCCGTCGCCGTCCTGGTCGAGCACCGCCCCGAGCAGCCCTCCGCCAAGGCCGCCCTGCCGACGGATCTGCTGCTGCTCTTCCCCGAGCAGTCCGCCCAGCGCGCTTGCGCCCGCCGCGTCGCCTGAGCCTTCCCTGCCCAGCGCGCGCTGCGCGAGCCAGGCCATCACGATCGGCGCCAGCATCTTCAGCAGCTGTCCGGCCTGGCCCTCGCCCAGGCCCGTGGCCTGCGCGATGCCGGCCTCGGCCCGCGGCTGCCGGCTGCCCAGGATGTGGCCCAGGATGGCGCCGCCGTCGGCATCGCCGCCCCCGCCGAGGACGGACCCGAGGACCCCGGCGAGATCGCGCCCCGCGTGGTCCTTCCGCAGCGCGCCGAACAGCGCCTGCGCGCCCTGCGGCTCGCTGGCATTGCGCCCCAGCGCGCCCATGAGCAGGGGAAGCGCGGCGGCGATCGCCGCCGAGGACTGCTCCTGGCTGATGCCGAGCCGCTGCGCGAATTCGCTGGCGGCCGGGCCCTGGAGGTTCGACGCGAGTTCTTCGGTGAGGGTGGCCATGGCCGGACTCCTGTCGGTGGTCTCCGGATGGTACGCGTCCGCGCGCGGGCCGGGCGACCGTCAGTCCCGCGGCGGCCCGTCGATGCGGCGGCCCCAGTCCTCGACCTCGCTCGACGCCAGGCGGCGCTCCAGCACGCGTCGCCAGGACGGGACCAGCGGGAGTTCGAGCGCCTCGCGCAGCGGTGCGGGTTCGAGGACGCGGCGGGCCAGCAGCTGCATCAGCCGGGCCAGGGGCCAGTCGGCGAACGGACGCTCGAGCAGCCGGAAGGCGTCGCCCGCCCGCGCGCTGCCGGGCTCCAGTACGCGGTAGTACCAGCCGGTCCGCCCGGTGTCCTGCACCCGGCGCGCCATGTCCGGCACGCCGAAGCGGTCGTTGAGCTTCCAGCACGGCTGCCGCCCCTGGCTGACTTCGAGCACGGCGCCGCCCAGCGCGTAGCGGTCGCCCAGGCAGACCGAGCTTTCGTCGAGCCCGCGCGTGCTCACGTTTTCGCCGAAGGCGCCCGGCGCGGCGAGCACCGGGAGCTCTCCCAGTTCGGCGCGCCAGGCCGCGTAGTGGTCGAAGGGATAGTGGTGCACCGCCTTGTCCGGCCCGCCGTGCACGCGCGGATCGCCCTGCTCATCGCCCTCGAGCCCCAGTTCGCCGATCCACACCGGGCCGGCGCGCGGGGACTTGGCGATGGCGCTGCGGCTGCCCGGCCGCGTGTACGGAACCGCCGCTCCGGCCAGCAGCGCGTCGACCGGGACCGCGGGCGCGCCGCCGCCGCTCATGCCAGGGCCTTCAGCCGGTACAGGGCTTCCAGCGCCTGCTTCGGCGTGAGTTCGTCCGGGTCCAGCCCCGCCAGCGCCTCGAGCGCCGCGGACGAGGGCGCGAACAGCCCGAACTGCTGCGGGGAATCGAGCACGTCCGCCGACAGCGGCGGCGAACGGTCGCGCCCCTGCTGCTCCAGCTCGGCGAGCCGCGCGCGCGCCTGCCCCAGGACCGGCTTCGGCAGGCCCGCGAGCGCGGCCACCTGCAGGCCGAAGCTGCGGTTCGCCGGACCGTCCTTGACCGCGTGCATGAACACCAGGCCGTCGCCGTGCTCGACCGCGTCCAGGTGGACGTTGGCGATGCCGCTGCCCGGCGCGGCGAGGGCGGTCAGTTCGAAATAGTGGGTGGCGAACAGGGTGTAGCAGCGGTTGTGCGCGGCCAGGTGGCGGGCGCAGGCCTCGGCCAGCGCCAGGCCGTCGTAGGTCGAGGTGCCGCGGCCGATCTCGTCCATCAGCACCAGCGACTGCGGGGTGGCGTGGTGCAGGATGTGGCTGGTCTCGCTCATCTCGACCATGAAGGTCGACTGGCCGCGGGCGAGGTCGTCGCCGGCGCCGATGCGGGTGAGGATGCGGTCGATGGGGCCGATGCGCGCGGCGCCGGCCGGGACGAAGCTGCCGATGTGGGCCAGCAGGACGATCAGCGCGTTCTGGCGCATGTAGGTGCTCTTGCCGCCCATGTTGGGGCCGGTGATCACCAGCATGCGGCGGTCCTCGCCCAGCACCAGGTCGTTGGGCTCGAAGGGCTCGTCGCGGACCGCCTCGACCACCGGGTGGCGTCCGCGCAGGATCTCCAGGCAGGGCTCGTCGACGAGCTCGGGTCGGGACCAGTCGAGCGCCAGCGCGCGCTCGGCCAGGCCCGCCAGCACGTCGAGCTCGGCCAGCGCCGCCGCGCAGCGCTTCAGCGACTCCAGGTGCAGGTTGAGCTCGTCGAGCAGCTGTTCGTACAGCAGGCGCTCGCGTGCCAGGGCGCGCTCGCGCGCGGAGAGCACCTTGTCCTCGAAGCCCTTCAGCTCCTCGGTGATGTAGCGCTCGGCGTTGGCCAGCGTCTGGCGGCGGGTGTAGTGCGCGGGTGCCTTCGCGGCGTGCGCCTTGCCGATCTCGATGTAGTAGCCGTGGACGCGGTTGTAGCCGACCTTGAGCCCGGAGATGCCGGTGGCCTCGCGCTCGCGCGCCTCCAGCTCGACCAGGAACCGGTCGGCGTGGTTCGACAGCCGGCGCAGCTCGGCCAGCTCGGCGTCGTGGCCGTCGGCGAAGACGCCGCCGTCGCGCGCCAGCACGGGAGGCTGTTCGACCAGGGCATCGGCAAGCAGGCGGGCCTGCGCGTCGTGTTCGCCGAGCCCGTCGGCCAGGTCCTGCAGCCGCGGCGAGTCCGCCGGCGCGAGCAGTTCGCGCAGCCGTGGAAGCATGCCGAGCGCATCGCGCAGGGTGGACAGGTCGCGCGGGCGCGCCGAACGCAGCGCGATCCGCGACAGGATGCGCTCGACGTCGCCGAGCCCGCGGAAGTGCTCGCGCAGGTCCTGCTCGAGGCCGCCGTCGATGAGCGCGCCCACCGCGTGGTGGCGCCGGCCCACCACGTCGCGGTCGCGCAGCGGGCGGTGCAGCCAGCGGCGCAGCAGGCGCCCGCCCATCGGCGTCACCGTGCTGTCGAGGACGCCGACCAGGGTGTGCTTCTGCTCGCCGTCGATGCGCGTGTCGAGCTCGAGGTGGCGGCGGGTCGCCGCGTTCATGGCGATCGCGCCGTCGCTGGACTCGACCGCGATCGAGGTGAGGTGGGGCAGGCGCTGCTTCTGCGTCTCCTCCACGTAGCCCAACAGCGCGCCCGCTGCCGCGATCGCCAGCGGCCGGTCCTCGATGCCGAAGGCGGTCAGGTCGTGGAGCCCGAAGAAGCGCAGCAGCTGGCGCCGCCCGCTGTCGGCGTCGAACAGCCAGGGCGCGCGCCGGCGCACGCCGCTGCGCGCGGTGGCGAAGGCGGGCCAGCCCTCCTCGTCGGGGACCAGCAGCTCGGCGGGCTCCAGGCGCGCAAGCTCGGCCTCGAGCGCATCGTCGGAAGCGACTTCGTTGGCCAGCAGGCGGCCGCCGGCGAGATCCGCCCACGCCAGGCCGTAGCCCGACTTCCCGCGGCTCAGCGCCAGCAGCAGCGTGTCGCGGCGCTCGGCCAGGAGCGCCTCGTCGGTGACCGTGCCCGGGGTGACGATGCGCACCACCTTGCGCTCGACCAGCCCCTTGCTGGCGGCGGGATCGCCGATCTGCTCGCAGATGGCGACCGATTCGCCCAGCGCCACCAGCCGCGCCAGGTAGCCCTCGGCCGCGTGGTAGGGCACGCCGGCCATCGGGATCGGCTGCCCGCCGGACGAACCGCGCTGGGTCAGGGTGATGTCGAGCAGCTTCGCGGCCTTGCGGGCGTCGTCGTGGAACAGCTCGTAGAAGTCGCCCATGCGGAAGAACAGCAGCACGTCGGCGTGCTCCGCCTTGGCGGCGAAGTACTGCTTCATCAGCGGGGTGTGTTCGGGCGTCTTGTCCAGCGTCATGCATCCACGGGCAGGGCGCGAGCGGCGCGCCCGGCACTGGATTGTAGCCGCCGGGCCCGGGCCCGCGTCAGCGCTGGAGCGCGCGGGCGCCGGGCGGGTCGGGCATGTTGGCCGTGGCCACCACGACCCGGTTGCGGCCGCCGCGCTTGGCCTGGTACATGGCGGCGTCGGCGCGCGCCAGCACGCGTTCGTAGTCCGGATGGTCGTCCTGCAGCGCGACGCCGACGCTTGCGCTCAGCGACAGCCGGCTGCCGTCGGCCAGGGCCAGCGGCGATTCCGCGATCGCGCGCCGCAGGCCGTCCGCGATTCCCAGCGCCTCCGGCTCGCTGACCGAGCCGAGCACCACCACGAATTCCTCGCCGCCGAAGCGGAACAGGTAGTCGCTGCCGCGCGTGTTCTCGACCAGCAGCGAGGCCACGTGCTGCAGCGCGCGGTCGCCCGCCTCGTGCCCGTGGGTGTCGTTGATCGCCTTGAAGTGGTCCAGGTCGATCATCAGCAGCGCGAACTGGCGGCCGGTGTTGGCCTGCAGCGCGATCTCGCGGCGCAGGATGGTCGGCAGGAAGCGGCGGTTGAGCAGGCGGGTGAGGGCATCGCGCCCCGACTCGAGGTCGCCGATGCCGTCGAACATCATCGACACCAGGTTGCGGATCGCGTCGGCGGAGGCCCGCAGCTCGTCGAGCAGGGCGCGGCGCTCGGCCACGCCGGCCGCCGACGGCAGCCGCTCGCGCAGCGCGGAATCGATGCGCGCGGAGAGCAGGTTGACCTCGCGGGTCTCGGCGGTGTCGCCGAAGCTCGCCATGCCCTTGTGCAGGAACCAGAGGCCGAACTCCGAGCGCGAGATCAGCAGCGGCTGGGGAGGACCGGGGTGCTCGGCGGTGAGCGCATAGATCAGCGCGTTCTCCCAGGCCAGCAGCAGCGCGCGCTGGCGTTCGCGCTCGGTGCCGATGTTCTGGATCAGCGAGAACAGGCGGAACGAGCCGTCCAGCGCGCCCGCGGCATCGCGCGATCGCGCGTAGGCGCGCGTCATCGTCTCCAGGGCGATGTCCACCAGTCCGTCGGCGCAGATCATCGCGTCGATGGCCGTTTCCGGGTCGGCGGCGCGGGCGCGGATGCCGGCGTGCAGGCCGTCCTTGAGCATGCGCGCGCCGCGGCCGACCAGGTCGACGGGGACGCCGATGCGCGCATGGACGGCGCCGACGTGTTCCTGCAGGGCGTACAGCTCGTCGACGTCGTCCGGCCGGCCCGCGAGCAGCCCGCGCAGCCAGCGCTGCAGCGAGGGCTTGAGCGTCTCGCGGACCTGCTCCGGGCTGATGAAGCGCGACGCCCGGGGATCGTCGAGCATGTCGCCGTAGAAGTGGTCCGCCAGCCCCGGGCCGCCCTCGCGGGCGACGTCGGCAAGCAGTTCCCGGACGGCCGTGGAGGCCGCTCCCAGGCGGTGCTTCCAGTCGTCTGCGAGGCGCGGGTCGGGCCGGGTCCCGGGCTGGGCGCGGGTTCCGTTGGAAGGAGCTGGCGGAATCATCGCGCCATTGTGCGATGCCGGGGCCTGCGCCGGCCTGAATGCGCTGTCCCGGCGGGTTCCGGGGGACATACGCAGGCGTCCGGAATTGTGCTAGCTTCCGTCGCAAGGCAGCGGATCCGCCGCGCCGGGCCAGTCCCCCCACGCAGGCCCGGTGCGCGTCGCCAGGAAACCATGGCGGCATCCGCGCCGACATCGATGACCGTGATTCACACCATCCGTAGGGGGACACCAATGGTCTCAGGCCATCTGCAACGCCACGCGCTCGCCACCGCGCTCCTCACCATCCTCGCCAGTCCCGCCCTCGTCTCCAGGGCCCATGCCCAGGACGCGGCCCCCGCCGCCCAGGACCCGCCGACGACGCTCGCCGGCATCATGGTCACCGCGCAGAAGCGCGAGGAGGCGCTGCAGGACGTGCCGATCTCGGTCACCGCGCTCGACGAGCGCCTGATCCAGGACATGGGCGTCCGCGACATCAAGGACATGCAGGTGCTGGTGCCGGGCCTGACCGTCACCAGCACCCAGAACGAAGCCATCACCACCGCGCGCATCCGCGGCATCGGCACCGTCGGCGACAACGTTGGCCTCGAGTCGTCGGTCGGCGTCGTGATCGACGGGGTGTACCGCCCGCGCAACAGCGTCGGCTTCGGCGACCTCGGGCAGGTCGAGCGCATCGAGGTCCTGAAGGGCCCGCAGGGCACGGTCTTCGGCAAGAACACGTCGGCGGGCGTGATCAACGTGGTCACGCGCCGCCCCGGCTACGCGCAGTCCGCGGAGGCCGAGGTCACCGCCGGGAACTACGGGGCGCTCGGCGCATCCGCGTCGTACAACGATTCCTTCAGCGACAGCGTCGCCTTCGGCCTCTACGCGGCGAAGCGCAAGCGCGACGGCTGGATGGACGTGGAGACCGGCAACGGCCCGCGCACCGAGGACGACGACTACGACCAGAACTACCACACGGTCCGCGGCAAGCTGCTGTTCGAGCCGGGCGACAACGTCGACATCCTGCTTTCGGCGGACTTCACCAGCCGCGAGGAGAACTGCTGCACCGCGGTACAGACCACCGTCGGCGCGACCGCCGCGATCCTCAATGCGCTGGCCGGCGGCAAAGCCGTCGCGGCGCCCACGGACGACCCGTTCAACCGCGTCGCCTACAGCAACCGCGCCACCTCGCAGGACATCAAGGACAAGGGCGTGTCCGCGGAGGTCAACTGGGAGCTGGACGGCTTCGGCGGCGCCAACCTGACCTCGATCACCGCCTCGCGCGAGTGGGAGTCCATCAACGGCCTCGACTACGACTTCAGCACCGCCGACATCCTGTACCGGAACGCGGACAAGGATGAGTCCTTCACCGGGTTCAATACCTTCAGCCAGGAGTTCCGCCTGACCGGTTCGACGGAAAGCGTGGACTGGATGGTCGGCGCCTTCTATTCCGACGAGGACCTGAAGCGCAACGAGACCTACCGCATCGGCCCGCATTACGAGCCCTACGTCTCGACCCTGGTCTACCAGCTGGTCGGGCAGAACCTCGCCGCGGCCGGGATCCCGCTCGACAACCCGCTCAACATCTCGCCCGCGGCGTTCCTGTCGCAGGTCACCGGCCGGCCCTTCGGCACCGGCTTCGCCGGCCTCGGGGCGCACGACCGCTACGAGCAGAACGCGAAGAGCCTGGCGGTGTTCACCAACAACACCTGGCATGCCACCGACGCGCTCGACCTCACCCTCGGCCTCCGCTACACCCGGGAGGACAAGGAGCTGAGCTCGGTCTACAGCAACCCGAACGGCAGCCTTGCCTGCACCGGCGCGCTGGTCGACCAGAACCCGCTCAACCCGTCGCGCTTCGCCAACCTCCGCGCGGCGCTGAGCTCGCGCAGCACCACCTTCGCCGGCCTGCCTGCGCCGGTGCAGGACGCGATCATGGCCTCGGCCGGCCCGCAGATCGCCGGCTACACCTGCCTGCCCTGGGCCAACGTGCTCCACCACGGCCGCTCCACCTTCCAGGAGAGCGAGGAGAAGGAGTGGTCGGGCACGCTGAAGGCCGCCTACCGCTGGAACGAAAACCTCATGACCTACGCCTCGGTGGCGCGCGGGTACAAGGGCGGCGGCTTCAACCTCGACCGGGTGCAGTCGGCCGACGGCGACTCGGCGAGCGGGGCCGGCATCACCCCGGTGGACGACACCTCCTTCGGCGGCGAGTTCGTCGACAGCTACGAGCTGGGCGCGAAGTCCACCTGGGCGGACGGTTCGCTGCTGCTGAACGCGACGCTGTTCTACCAGGACTACGAGGACTTCCAGCTCAACAGCTTCCTGGGCACCAGCTTCGTGGTGCGCTCGATCCCGAAGGTGACCTCGCGCGGCCTGGATGCCGAGATCCTGTGGCAGCCGGCGGCCGTTCCGGGGCTGATGCTGCAGGGTGGCGCGATGTACGCCGATACCAAGTTCGGACGGGACATCCCGGGCGTCGACTTCGAGGAGCGGTCCCCGCTCAGCAGCTCGGGCGCGCTGTACAAGCTGCCCGGCGCCACGATGCCGTTCGCGCCCAAGTGGTCGGGCTCGATGTCGGTGACCTACGAGTGGGATTTCTCCAACAGCCTCGTCGGGCGCTTCAACATCGGCGCCAAGTACATGGGCGACTACAACACCGGCTCCGACCTCGACGTCGAGAAGCACCAGTCCTCGTACACGGTCGCCAACGCGCGCATCGGCATCGGCTCCAGCAACAACCGCTGGATGGTCGAGCTGTGGGGCACCAACATCACCGACGAGGAGTACGTCCAGGTCGGCTTCGACGGGCCGCTGCAGGGCCTGTTCCCGGACCCGGGCAACCCCTTCAACACCTTCAACGCGTTCCTGGGCGCGCCGCGCATGTACGGCGTGACCCTCCGCGTGCGCTACTGAGCCCGCACCCGGTCTCCGGCACCTCCGGGGACCGGCCAGGGCACCGCGATCGCCGCCGCCGCGCAACGCGGCGGCGGCATTTGCGGTAAAAGGAGGCCCCACGTCCACGGCCTTCCAGATGACCGCGCCCATCCCCGACGACGACGACCTGCACCGGCTCGCGGCCGGACTCGGCGAGCAGCTGCGCGCGGGACACCAGATGCTGGTGTCGGCGGAAAGCTGCTCCGGAGGCTGGATCTCGAAGATCGTCACCGACATCCCCGGTTCGTCGGACTGGTTCGACTGCGGCATGGTCGTGTACAGCTACGAGGCCAAGCAGGCGATGCTGGGCGTGCGGCCGCAGACGCTCGAGGAGCACGGCGCGGTGAGCCGCGAGACCGCGATCGAGATGGTTTCCGGCGCACTGGTGCATTCGGGGGCCACGATCGCCGTGGCGGTCACCGGCATCGCCGGACCCGGCGGCGGCACCCCCGGCAAGCCGGTGGGCACGGTGTGGATCGCGTGGAAGCGGCGCGCGGGCTATCCCCAGGCCGAGGTCTTCCACTTCGACGGCGACCGCGAGGCGGTGCGCAGGCAGACCGTGGCCGAGGCGCTCCGCGGGCTCGGGCGGCTGCTGTGAGGGAGCTCCGCGATGGCGGTGCTTGAGGCCCTGGCGGGGGTGCGCGACCTGGGGCGGCTGCAGGAGATCGCGAGCGTCTTCGTGCGCCACGGCTTCGGCGACCTGGTGCGGCGCAGCGGCATGGCCGGCGTGCTCGAGCGGGCGGGGCGCCTGCTCCACTGGGAGCAGGCCGAGGAACGGCTGGAGATGCGGCCGCCCGAGCGGCTGCGCTGCGCGCTGCAGGAGCTGGGGCCGACCTTCGTCAAGCTCGGGCAGGTGCTGGCCACGCGCGTGGACCTGCTGCCCCCGGACTGGATCGCCGAACTCGGCCGGCTGCAGAACGCAGTGCCGGCGGTCCCCTGGGAGGCGGTGCTGCCGCAGCTGGTCGAAGACCTGGGCGTGGAGCCGGACGTCGCCTTCGCGCGCGGCGAGACGCTGCCGGTGGCGGCCGCCGCGCTGGCGCAGGCGCACCGCGCCTGGCGGCACGACGGCACGCCGGTGATCCTGAAGGTGCGGCGCCCGGGGATCACCGCCATCGTCGAGGCCGACCTGCGGCTGATGGCACGGCTGGCCGACGTGCTCGAATCCCAGCTGCCGGACATGCGCCGCTACCGCCCGGCCGAGGTCGTGCGGCAGTTCCGCGTCTCGCTGCGGCGCGAGCTGGACTTCGCGGCCGAATGCCGGAGCGCCGAGCGCATCGCCGCGAACTTCGCCGGCGATCCCGGCGTGGTCGTGCCGCGGGTGCACTGGCAGTGGACCTCGGAGCGGCTCAACGTCCAGGACTACGTCGACGGGATCCCGGCCGTGGACCTGGCCGCCGTCGACGCCGCCGGCCTGGACCGGACGCGGCTCGCGCGCGCGGGCACCGGGATCGTGCTGAAGATGCTGCTCGAGGACGGCCTGTTCCACGCCGACCCGCACCCCGGCAACGTCTTCTTCCTGCGCGACGGGCGCATCGCGATCATCGACTTCGGGATGGTGGGCCACCTGGGCGAGCGCAGGCGGGTTGAGCTCGCCCGGCTGCTGCACGGGATGGTGGCGCAGGACGCCGAGGCCGTGGCCGACATCCTGCTCGACTGGAGCGTCGGCGGCGAAGTCGACGAGGAGAGCCTGGAGACCGATGCCGCGGCGGTGGTCGACCGCTATCGCGGCGTGCCGCTGAAGGACCTGCGCATGGGGACGATGCTGTCCGATGCCGCGGGGCTGCTGCGCAGCCACGGCCTGGTCCTGCCGCCGGACCTGGCGCTGGTGGTCAAGACCTTCCTGACCCTGGAGGGGTTCGGGCGCCAGCTGGACCCCGGCTTCGACATGGCCGGCGAGGCGCGGCCGTGGCTGGAGAAGGTCATGCTGCGGCGCTTCGCACCCTCGGTCCTGGCGCGCCGCGGCCGCAGGGGTCTTGCCGGCATCCTCGAACTTGGCGCCGAGCTGCCGCGGGACCTGCGCCGGCTGCTGCGGGCGGCGCGGGCGGGGCGCCTGGGCGGCCGCATCGACATCCCGACCCTGCGCAGCTTCGGCGACCAGGTGGACCGGGCCGCCAGCCGCCTGACCATCGGCGTCATCACCGCGGCGCTGATCATCGGCTCGTCGATCGTGATGAACAGCGTCGGCGGCGGCGCGCGCAACCAGTGGCTGATGGCCCTTGGCGTGGCCGGGTTCATCGGCGCGGCCGCGCTGGGGGTCTGGATCGTGTATTCCATCTGGCGGGGCGCACACAGGCGTTGATCCGGAGGCCGGTTAGTAGTATTACTACTAACCATGGACATCTCGGACACCCAGCGGGCCATCCTGGACCTGATCGCCGCGCGCATCGCGGAGGAGGGGGTGCCGCCGTCGCAGGCGGAAATCGCCCGCGCCTTGGGCTTCAGCAGCGTGCGCGCGGCACAGTACCACCTCGAGGCCCTCGAGGCCGCCGGGGCGATCGAGCGCGTCCCGGGCCGCGCCCGCGGGATCCGCCTGCTGCGCGCGCCGCGGCCGCCACAGGCCAGCCTGGACTTCAACGGCTCCGCCGGATCCGCCGAGGTGCTCGAGCTCCCGGTGCTTGGCCAGGTGGCCGCGGGCGTGCCGATCGGCGCCGACATCGGCAGCGACCAGGTGGTGCTGATGGACCGGGCGTTCTTTTCACCGGCCCCGGACTACCTCTTGCGCGTGCGCGGCGATTCGATGCGCGACGAGGGCATCTTCGACGGCGACCTGATCGGCGTGCACCGCACGGCGGACGCGCGCTCGGGGCAGATCGTCATCGCCCGCATCGACGACGAGATCACCGTCAAGCTGCTGAAGGTGGGCAAGGACCGCATCCGGCTGCTGCCGCGCAATCCCGACTACGCGCCGATCGAGGTCGCGCCAGGCCAGGACTTCGCCATCGAAGGGCTGTACTGCGGCCTGGTGAGGCCGAACCGGTGAGCGGCCCGTCCCACGGGCGGCGGCACGACCCCGGTCGGGAGCGGCTACAGACCCGACCGCCGTTCCCCCACGCCGCCGCGGGCCAACGCCCGCTGCCCGTGCCCGTCGCCACGCCCTAGTTTGATACCGGCACTGCAGGTCGCAGTCCCTGCGACCGGCCGCCGCCACACTGATCCCATTCCCCGATACACAAGCCGAGGACCCCACGATGGACGAGAACAAGAAGCGCGCGCTTGCCGCTGCACTGGGCCAGATCGAGAAGCAGTACGGAAAGGGCTCGGTGAAGCGCATGGGCGACCGCACCGCCGAGGCCATCCCGGTGATCCCGACCGGCTCGCTGCTGCTCGACGTGGCGCTCGGCATCGGCGGCCTGCCGAAGGGCCGCGTGGTCGAGGTCTATGGACCCGAGTCCTCGGGCAAGACCACGCTCACGCTGCAGGCCATCGCGCAGTGCCAGAAGCAGGGCGGGACCGCGGCCTTCATCGACGCCGAGCACGCGCTCGATCCCACCTACGCGCAGAAGCTCGGCGTGAACGTCGACGACCTGCTGGTCTCGCAGCCCGACACCGGCGAGCAGGCCCTGGAGATCGCCGACATGCTGGTGCGCTCCAACGCCGTCGACATGGTCGTGGTCGACTCGGTGGCGGCGCTGACGCCCAAGGCCGAGATCGAGGGCGAGATGGGCGACCAGCTCCCCGGCCTGCAGGCGCGGCTGATGAGCCAGGCGCTGCGCAAGCTGACCGGGAACATCAAGCGCTCCAACTGCCTGGTGATCTTCATCAACCAGCTGCGCCACAAGATCGGGATCATGATGCCCGGCCAGAGCCCCGAGACCACCACCGGCGGCAACGCGCTGAAGTTCTACGCCTCGGTGCGCCTGGACATCCGCCGCATCGGCGCGATCAAGAAGGGCGACGAGATCATCGGCAACCAGACCCGCATCAAGGTCGTCAAGAACAAGATGGCGCCGCCGTTCAAGCAGATCATCACCGAGATCCTCTACGGCGAGGGCATCAGCCGCGAGGGCGAGCTGATCGACATGGGCGTGGATGCCAGGCTCGTGGAGAAGGCGGGTGCCTGGTACAGCTACGGCGACGAGCGCATCGGCCAGGGCAAGGAGAACGCCCGCCAGTACCTGAAGGAGAACGTGGCGGTGGCCGAACGCCTCGAGGCCGAGCTGCGCGCCAGGATGGCGCCGGTCGTCGCCGCCGCGGACGAAGCCGGGGACGATGGCGACGCGCCGGTCGCCGCGGGCGGCAAGGGCGGCAAGGCGAAGGACGCCAAGGCCTGAGCATGGGGCGGGCAGGGACCGGCACCGGCCGCGGCACGCGCGGCCGGCGCGGTGGAGTCGAGGGGCAGGCCGGCGAGGCGCCCCGCCGGCGGCGGCCGGAGCCTTCGCCGGCGCAGCGCGCGAGGGGCCTGCTGGTTCGCCGCGAGCATTCGCGCAAGGAGCTGGTGCGCAAACTGCAGGCGCGCGGCGTCGACGGGCTCGAGGCCGAGGCCACGGTGGAGCGGATGGCCGAGGCGGGCTGGCAGGACGACGGCCGCTTCGCCGAGGGGCTTGCGCGGATGCGCGCGCAGGCGGGCTATGGGCCGCTGCGCATCCGGGCCGAGCTGTCCACCCACGGCCTCGGAGCCGAGGCCATCGACGGCGCGTTCGCGGCCCTGGCGGAGTCGGGCGACGACGACTGGCTGGCCAGCGCCAGGGAACTGGTGCGCCGGCGGCACGGCAGCTGCGTCGCCGAGGATCCGGCCACGCGGCGCAAAGCGGCGGAGCTGCTGTTCCGGCGCGGTTTCGGGGGCGATACCGTGCGCGCCGCCACGGCCTTCGACGACGACGTCGACTAGTGCGGGCCACGGAGTGCTTCGGGGCGGCCGCGTCCTGCTAACCTAGCGGGCATCCGGCCCAACGCGCCCGCGCCCGCCACTGGCCTGCCAGAAAGGGGAGCCGGCGCCGCGCCGCCCCCACCATCCGCACGCCCCGATGCCAGCCCAGAACCCCATTCCGACGCGGCCGACCACGGCCGACATCCGCCGCGATTTCCTCGACTTCTTCCGCAGCCGGGGCCACGCCATCGTGCCTTCGGCCTCGCTGGTGCCCGCCAACGACCCGACGCTGCTGTTCACCAACTCGGGGATGGTGCAGTTCAAGGACGTGTTCCTGGGCGCGGAAAAGCCCGGCTACGTGCGCGCCGCCGACGTGCAGCGCTGCCTGCGTGCCGGCGGCAAGCACAACGACCTCGACCAGGTCGGCTACACCGCGCGCCACCACACCTTCTTCGAGATGCTCGGCAACTGGTCCTTCGGCGACTACTTCAAGCGCGACGCCATCGCCTGGGCCTGGGAGCTGCTGACGGCGGTCTGGAAGATCCCCGCAGAGCGCCTGCTGGTCACCGTGTACCACACCGACGACGAGGCCCACGCCATCTGGCGCGACGTGGTCGGGGTGCCGGAAGAGCGCATCATCCGCATCGGCGACAACAAGGGCGCGCCCTTCGCCTCGGACAACTTCTGGCAGATGGCCGACACCGGGCCCTGCGGCCCCTGCACGGAGATCTTCTACGACCACGGCGCGCACATCCCCGGCGGCCCGCCCGGCTCGCCGGACGAGGATGGCGCCCGCATCATCGAGATCTGGAACCTGGTGTTCATGCAGTACGAGCGTGCCGCCGACGGCACCATGACGCCGTTGCCCAAACCGTACATTGATACCGGCATGGGCCTGGAGCGCATCGCTGCTGTCATGCAGGGCGTG
>JAAZHF010000338.1 GCA_012510865.1 Gammaproteobacteria bacterium | reverse complement strand
GTCCCGATGCACCTGCGCAACGCTCCCACGCGGCTCATGAAGCAGCTCGGACACGGCAGCGGATACTCCTACGACCACGACGTGGAGGGCGGCGTGGCGCTTGGGCAGACCGGCTTTCCCGACGCCATCGGCGAGCGCGTGTACTACCGCCCGGTGGAGCGCGGGCTGGAGATCAAGCTGCGCGAGAAGCTGGAGCGGCTGCGCGCCGCGCGCGGGTCGAAGTAGCGACGCCTGGCCGGTTCAGGGCGGCGGGACGCAGCCGAGCGCGGCCAGCGGACCGGCGAGCGCGGGGATGTGCATGAGCCAGGGCGCGGCAAGGGTGAGCAGGCCCGCGGCCAGGACCAGCCCGCCGGCGGCCGACCGCCATGGTCCGCGCTGCAGCCACTGGCCCAGGCGGGCGCCGGACCAGGTCAGCGACACCATCAGCGGCAGCGTGCCGAGCCCGAACGCGGCCATGGTCAGGGCCCCGTTGCGGGCGTCGGCCTGCAGCCAGGCCGCTGCCAGCATGGTCGTGCTCAGCCCGCATGGCATCCAGCCCCACAGCACGCCGAGCGCCAGCCTCCGCGCGGTGGTGTTTGCGGGCAGCAGCGGCGCCTGGAGCACGCGCAGGCGCTGCCAGAGCGCACTGCCGGGCCGACCCAGGAAGGCCAGCCGTCCGGAACGGTCGAGCAGGCGCAAGGCCACCAGCACGAGCACGGCGCCGACCAGCATGCGCGCACCGAAGGCGATCCAGGGGCTGCGCGCGGCGGCCAGGATGCCGCCGCCGATCCCGCCGGCGATCGCGCCGGCCAGGACATAGCCGCCCATGCGGCCGAGGTTGGGCTGCAGCGCCTGCCACCAGCCGCGGCTGCCGCCCATGGCGGAGAAGCCGGTGGCGATCCCGCCGCACATCGCCGCGCAGTGCACGCCGCCCATCAGCCCGGCCAGCAGGGCGGCACCGATCGCGAGCCAGTCAGTCGGCATCGCCATCCTGGCGGCCCGACCGCCCGCCGCCGGAGCCCGATCCACTGCCTGCGTCGCCGCCAGGCGGAAGGTCGCCATCGTCGTCGCGGAGGATGTCGATCGCGGCGGCGTCGAGGTTCTCGAACTGCCCCTTGCGCACCGCCCAGCGGAACGCCCAGACGGCGACGCCAAGCAGCACCAGGCTCACGGGGATGAGGAACAGCAGGATGTTCACGTCGGATCCGTCCTGGCCAGGCGCAGCGCGTTGAGGGTCACCGCGAGCGAGGATAGCGCCATGCCCAGCGCGGCCACCCAGGGTGTCACCAGGCCGGCAGCGGCCAGCGGCACGGCGATGATGTTGTAGCCCAGCGCCCAGGCGAGGTTCTGGCGCACGATGGCCTGCGTACGGCGCGCCAGGCGCACCGCGGCGGGAATCCGGAGCAGGGAGGGCGCGGTCAGGACCAGGCTGGCCGCGCGGTGGGCGAGGGCGGCTCCGCCGCCGATGGCGATCGAAACGTCGGCGCCCGCGAGCACCGGCGCATCGTTGAGGCCGTCGCCGACCATCGCCACGACCTTGCCCTGCCGCTGCAGCGCACGCACGCCCGCGAGCTTGTCCTCGGGCGACTGCCGCGAAAGCGCGTCGTCGATGCCCATGCGGTCGGCGAAACGCCGCACCGCCGCCGCCGCGTCGCCGCTGGACAGGCGCACGTGGATGCCCAGCTCGCGCAGTCCCGCGACGGCCTGCGCCGCGTCGGGCCGCGGCGGCTCCTCCAGCAGGGAGCGCGCGATGGCCTCGCTGCCGTCGCCCAGCCGGAGCGCGCCGTCGTCGTCGCGGCCGGCGGCGAAGTCGGCGCGCCCCAGGCGCCAGTCGCGGCCGACCACGCTGCCTGAAATCCCGAGGCCCGGGTGTTCCTCGACCCCGGCCACCTGCAGCCAGGCGTCGTGTCCGTCGAAGGCGCGCGCGATCGGATGCAGGCTGCTGCGCTCCAGCGCGGCGGCGACGCCGAGGGCGTCCTCGACGTCGAACCCGCCGAAGGCCTCCACCCGCGCCAGCGTCGGCTGCCCGCTGCCGAGCGTCCCGGTCTTGTCGAAGACGATGTCGGACGCGGCCGCCAGCGAGCCCAGCGCGTCGGCGTCGGTGGCGAGCACGCCCAGGCGGGCCAGCGCGCCGTGGGCGACGGCCAGCGCGGTGGGCACGGACAGCGAAAGCGCGCACGGGCAGCTGATGACCAGCAGCGCGAGGGTCACCTCGAGCGCGCGCGAGGGGTCGTGGATGCGCCAGCCGACGTAGACCGCCACCGCCGCCAGCAGGATGCCCGCCACGAACCGGCTCGAGACCGCGTCGGCCAGCTGGGCGGCGCGCGGACGGTGCGACTGCGCCCGCTCGACCAGCGCCTCGACCTGCGACAGGCGCGTGCCCGCGCCCACCTGGGAGACGCGGATGCGCGCCGGGGACTCGCGGCACACGGTGCCCGCGAAGACGGTGTCGCCGGGGACGTGCAGCACCGGGTGCGACTCGCCGGTCAGCAGGGCCTCCTCGAACCGCGCCTGGCCGTCGAGCAGCACGCCGTCGGCGGGTACCGTGTCGCCCGCGGCGATGCAGGCGATGTCGCCGACCTCCAGGGCGGCGGTCGGCACCACCTCGCGGCTGCCGTCGGCGAGCTCGCGGGTGGCCAGTTCGGGACGCGCGCGCGCAAGGGTATCGACCTGGGCAACCGCGATCCGGCGGGCGCGCTGCTCGAGCATGCGCGCGCCCAGCAGCAGGAAGACGAACATCACCGCGGCGTCGTACCAGACGTGGGTCCCGCCGCGGATCGTCTCGTACACGCTGGCGAAGTAGGCCAGCAGCACCGAGGTCGCGATCAGCGTGTCCATGCCAGGCTGCCGGTTGCGGAGTTCGCGCAGCATGCCGGCGATGAAGGGCCATCCGCACCAGAACACCACCGGCGTGGACACCAGCAGCGTGATCCAGCGGAAGAAGTCGCGCGTGGCGACCGGCATCTGCTGGTAGATGTCGAGGTAGAGCGCCTCGGCGAACATCATCGCCTGGATCGACACCAGCCCGGCGACGCCGATGCGGACGAGGTCGCGATTGCGCTGCGCGCGGCGCTCGCGCTCGCGGCCGGTGCCGCCGGCGAGGTAGGGCACGTAGCCGAGGCTGGCGAGGCGCCGCAGCGGACCCGAGAGCGCGGTGGTCGCCGGGTCCCAGGCGATCCGGATGCGCCCGGTCACGGCGTTGGCGACCACTTCCCGGACGCCCGGCTCGCGCGCCACGGCGCGGTCGACCAGCCAGGCGCAGGCGGCGCAGCGCATTCCGTCGGTGAGCACGGTGATTTCGCGGCCGCCGTCGACCTCGCGCACGTGGCCCGCCTGGACGTCGTCGCGGGCGAAGGCCGCCAGCTGGGCCTCGATGTCGGCCGCCACGCGGCCGCCGGGCTCGGAGCGCAGTCGGTAGTAGTCGACCAGGTTGGCGTCGCGGATC
>JAAZHF010000337.1 GCA_012510865.1 Gammaproteobacteria bacterium | reverse complement strand
TCCCCACAGTCTTCGGAGGCCGGCCGCGTACAGGAGGACCCAGGCGGCCAGCGGCACCAGCAGCCAGGGCGTGGCCGAGACGGCCGTTGCCAGGGTGGGCGGATGTGGATGGCCGGCGTGCGCCGACGCGGACTCCCAGGGCGCGACCGCGAGCAGCAGCGCGGCCGCGAACCGCGCGGCCCGCGCGCGCGTGGGCCCGCCAGCCGGCCACCACGGTCGCTTCGCGCCCGGCCCGGCACACTGGCGCCAACCCATGGGGGAGCGCCCGTGTATTCCTGGCTGAAGATCCTGCATGTCTCGGCGATGGTCCTCTGGTTCACGGGCCTGTTCTTCCTGCCGCGGCTGTTCGCGGCCCGGCACCGGGGCGGGCGCGACGCCGGGGCCTCCTATTTCAACGCCACCGCCAACACCCTCTACTTCCGCATGGCGACGCCCGCCGCCCTCGTGGCCGTGGCCACCGGCATGCTGCTGATCGCATACGGACCCACCGGTGCCTGGCTGGCGATGAAGCTCGCGCTCGTGGCCGGGGCGGTCTTCCTGCACCTGTACCTGGGCATGGTGCTGTACGAGCTCGGCCAGGGGCGCGAGCGCCACGGGCCTTGGATCTACCGGCTCCTTGGCTGGGCGCCGCTGCTCGTGCTGCTCCTCGTCGCCGCGCTCACGGGGGCCAAGCCGCAGACGCTCGGCGACCTCCCGCCGCCACCGGGTACCGCTGCCCGGCGCTGAGGCCGGGGTGCAGGGCGCGGCGCAGCGCATGCTCATGGTTCCGGCGGCACATCGGGGCCGCGGTCTTCCGCGCCCTCGTGCCCCGCGACGCCGATGCCGTGGTGGAAGCTGAGCCCGCCGCCCAGCCAGCCGGCGATGCCCACCAGGGCGGCCATCGGCACCGACAGCAGCAGGCCCCACGGCCAGACGGCCGCTGCCGGATCGGGCCAGCGCAGCCAGGTGTTCGCCGCCGCGAACGCCAGCAGCATCACCGCGGCCAGCGCGTGGCTCCAGGCCGAAACGTGCCGGCGCACCACCCGGATCAGCAGCAGGTCCACCGTGCCCGCCGCCGCGGCCACGACCCCCAGCGCGAGGCCGGCCGCGCTCATGAAGAGCGACAGCTGTGCCCAGAACGCCAGGCCGCTCCACAGGAACAGCAGGTCGGCAGGCGCCACCGTGGCCAGGAAGGCGATCGGGAACACCACCAGCATGGGATGCAGAGGATGGCTCCTGATCGCCACCCGGCTCTCGACCGTGCGGCTGAGCCGGGGCGGGGTGGGCGGCTTCAGCGACTCGGCCATGTCAGGCGCACCCCGGGAGCAGCAGGACGGGAGTCGCGGTGAACGCGACGGCCACCGCGGACAGCACGCTGAGCGCGGACGCCACCGCGGCGGCAAAGCGTCGGCGCGCCGCGATCGCGGGCGTCGCCGCCCCCGCATCCGCGGCGCGCCATCCACGCCACGCGCGCAGCCCCGTCCATGCCAGGGCGGCGAAGGCGGCCGCGGTCAGCGCGAGCAGCCACCACGACAGCGCCTCGAGGCCGGCGATGCGCGGATTGGCCAGGCCGTGCCCGCAGGTGATGCCCTGCACCGCGTAGACCAGGACCAGGTGCAGCGCCCAGACCGTCATCGGGGCGGCGATGCCGGCCAGCCGGTACGGCGAGAGCAGTCCCGTCATCGGCGCGGCGGTGCTCATGCCAGTCTCGGGAACAGGTGGAGGACGGCCCAGGCCAGCAGGCCCTGGCCGACGGTGTAGCGCCACAGGCCGGCCGCCACGCGGGCCTCCAGCGGGCGCGCCGCGGTGACCAGGCCGCGGCGCAGCCGCGCCGCGACGAAGGCCGCGAACAGCATGGCCAGCAGCACGTGCACGGCGTGGAAGCCGGCGAGGGTCCATGCGACCGAGGCATACGCATGCCTTCCCGGAGCGCCGGCCGGCGCCATCGCCCAGGCCTGGGCAGCGATGGAGCCGGCGCCGAGGACCGTGGCCGCCACCCAGGCGGTGGCGGCCCGGGTGCCCTCCTCGCGGCGCAGGGCGCGGGCCGCGTGTTCGGCGGCGGCGCCGCAGGCCAGCAGCAGGAGCAGCGATGCGATCGCCGCCGGCCAACCGGCGATGCCCAGCCCGGCCGGCGGCCAGGCGTCCGTTCCCAGCCACAGGTAGAAGTAGCTGAAGACCAGCGAGGCGAACGGCGAGCCGTCGACCAGGAGCGACATCACCAGCGCCCACCATCCCGGCGCGTTGCGCGCCGATCCCTGGGTCGGCAGAACCAGTCCGGGTTCGGCTTCCACGGCGTCGGGTCCGCCCGGGTCGCCGGTGGTCCATGCCCAGCGCCACAGGATGGCCAGCAGCACGGGGAGCATGGCGAGCGCCGGCCAGTAGAGGCCGGCGATGAAGAACGCAAGCAGCACGGCCAGCGCGAGCGCCGCCAGCAGGGGCAGCCGGCTCGGCCCGGACACCCGGATCACCTGCTCGGGCCGCGCGTCCAGCAGGCTCGAGCCGATCAGTTCCCGGACGCCGTGGCGGGCGTCGCCAAGCAGGCCGCCGGGCACGGAGGTCGCCGCGGCCAGGGTCGGGTCGGCCCACAGCGGGTCGCGCCCCCGCACCCGGGGCAGCGAAGCGAAGTTGAAGTCGGGCACCGGATGCGCGATCGCCCACTCCAGCGTGCCCGCGCGCCATGGGTTGCGCCGCGCACGCGGCCCGTGCCGGAAGCTCATCGCGACGTCCACCAGCACCGCGACCATGCCGACCGCCAGCACGAAGCCGGCCGCGGTCGACAGCAGGTTGAGCCAGTGGAAGCCAAGATCGGGCAAGTAGGTGTATGCGCGCCGCGGCATCCCCAGGAGGCCGGTCAGGTACATCGGCAGGAAGGTCAGGTTGAAGCCGGTGAACACCAGCCAGAACGCCGTGCGGCTGAGGCTCTCCGACGGCTCCCGGCCGCTTGCCAGGGGCAGCCAGTAGTAGAGGCCCGCGAACAGCGGGAACAGCAGCCCGCCGATCAGCACGTGGTGCAGGTGGGCGACCACGAAATGGCTGTCGTGGGCCTGCCAGTCGAAGGGCACCATGGCCACCATCACGCCGGTCAGTCCGCCGGGCACGAAGACGAAGAAGAAGCCGAAGAGGTACAGCGTCGGCACGCGCAGCCACGGCCGCCCGGCCCACAGCGTGGCGATCCAGGCGAATACCTGGATGCCCATCGGGATCGCGACCGCCATGCTCGCGGCGCTGAAGAAGGCCATGGCCAGCAGCGGGATGCCGACGGTGAACATGTGGTGCACCCAGAGCCCGAAGCTCAGGAAGCCGGTGCCCACCAGCGCCAGCACGATCCAGGTGTAGCCCACCATCGGTCGCCGCGCGAAGGCCTGCACCACCATCGACACCACGCCCGCGGCCGGCAGGAAGATGATGTAGACCTCGGGGTGCCCGAACAGCCAGAAGAGGTGCTGCCACAGCAGCGGGTCGCCGCCCAGCGCGGGATCGAAGAACACGAAGCCGAATGCGCGCTGGATCTCCAGCAGGATGCTGGCCAGGATCAGCGGCGGGAAGCCGAAGGCGATCATGAAGGACGTCACCAGCATCGCCCAGGCGAACAGCGGCATGCGCCGCAGGTCCATGCCCGGCGCGCGGCCGACCAGGATGGCGACGATCATCTCGACCGCGGCGGCCACCGCCGCGATTTCGGAGAAGGTCACCCCGACCAGCCAGAAGTCGGCGTTGAGCCCGGGCGACCAGGTGGCATCGGTGAGCGGCACGTACATGAACCAGCCGCTGTCGGGCACGGCGTCGAACAGGAAGCTGGAATACAGGAACAGCCCGCCGAACAGGTAGCACCAGTAGCCGAACGCGGACAGCCGCGGGAAGGGGAGGTCGCGCGCGCCGAGCATCTTCGGCAGCAGGTACAGCGCGAAGCCTTCCATCACCGGCACCGCGAACAGGAACATCATCGTGGTGCCGTGCATGGTGGTGAACTCGGCGTAGCGCTGCGGGTCCAGCACCTCGTTGCCGAACCAGGCCAGCTGCACGCGCATGAACATCGCCAGCAGGCCGCCGACCAGGAAGAACGCCAGCCCGGTTGCGATGAAGCGCAGGCCGATGGTCGAGTGGTTGACCGCGGCCAGGCCCGCGCGCCAGCCGCTGCCGGCCGACCAGGTGGCGTGCAGAGCCTGCAGGCGGGGATCAGCGGGCCCCGGCGCGGGAGCGGGGGTGCTCAAGGCGGGCTCCCTTCCCGGACGGGATGCCGTGCCAGCCAGGCGGCGTGCCCGGCATCGTCGTGGACGAGCACCTCGAAGGCCATCACCGCGTGGCCGGTGCCGCAATACTCGGCGCACTGGCCGCGGATGCGGCCGTCGCCGTCGGCGCGCAGGCGCAGCCGGTTGACCCGGCCCGGGATGGCGTCGACCTTGCCCCCCAGGCGCGGGATCCAGAACGAATGGATGACGTCGGTGCCGGTGATCCGGAACTCGACCATGCGCCCGCGCGGCAGCGACAGCACGTCGAAGGACTCGGCGACCGCCCGGCCATCGTCGTCGAGGTAGCGGAAGCGCCAGCGCCAGCGTTCGGCGACGACGTCGACGCGCGCGTCCACCCCGGCGCCCAGGCCGGTGATGCGCGCGCTCGAGACCGAGCCGTACACCAGCAGGCCGGCAAGCAGCAGCGGGGGCAGCACGAGCCCCCCGCCGACGATCAGCCGCCCGGGCCGGGCGAGGGCGCGCGTGTTCCGGCCGCGGTAGAGCGCCCAGGACACCAGGCCCATCACCAGCAGCCAGGCCGCCATCGCCCCCCAGAACATCGCCCACCAGATGCCGGCGATCGCCTCGGCGGCGGGACCGGCGGGATCGAGCGCGGACTGGGGACCGGCACAGCCGGCGAGCAGCGCGGCCAGCGCCGCGGCCGCGCCTACTTTGCGTGCCACGTGCCGTCGTCGCCCTTGGCGTACTTCTCCTTGACCGCCGACCAGGCGACGCGGTGGGCGGTTTCCTCGCGGGAGGCGTCGCCGCGACGGTCTTCGGCGTCGGCGTACTGCTCCCAGGCGGCGTTGAAGGCTTCCTTGTAGATCTCCTGCGCGTGCCTGGGCACGTTGTCGCGCACGGACTCCGGCAGGTCGCTGAGTCGGGAATACGGCATGGCGGCTCCTCCTTCGGCGAGCGCAACGAGCCTAGGCGAGCCGGCGTGACCCGGCGGTGATCCATGCACGGCGGCGCCGGCTCGCCGGGCGCGCGCGGGCATGCGAACCTATCCGGCCGCCACTGCGGCACGAACGGGACCGGCGCGCCACATGCTCCTGATGATCGACAACTACGACAGCTTCACCTTCAACCTCGTGCAGTACCTGCAGGTCCTGGGCGCGGAGGTGGAGGTGGTGCGCAACGATGCCATCGACGTCGACGCGATCGCGCGCCGCGCGCCAAGCCACATCGTGATCTCGCCCGGGCCGTGCACGCCCAACGAGGCCGGCGTGTCGCTCGAGGTGATCGAGCGCCTGGGGCCGACCACGCCCATCCTCGGCGTCTGCCTCGGGCACCAGGCCATCGGCCAGGCCTACGGCGGGCGGGTGGTGCGCGCCGGGCGGATCATGCATGGCAAGACCTCGCCGATCCGGCACGGCGGGAACGGTGTGTTCAACGCGCTGCCGGACGGCTTCGAGGCCACGCGCTACCATTCCCTGGTGGTGGAGCAGGCGAGCCTGCCGGACTGCCTCGAAGTGACGGCCTGGACCGAGAACGACGACGGCAGCCGCGAGGAGATCATGGGCCTGCGCCACCGCACGCACCCGGTCCAGGGCGTGCAGTTCCACCCCGAGTCCATCCTCAGCCAGCACGGGCACGCGCTGCTGAAGAACTTCCTCGACGCCTGAGCCGCCCGCCGCCGCCGCCGACGGCTGCCCGGCGCCGCCGCCTCCCATCGACAGAGCCCCTTCCCCGACCATGCCCATCACGCCCCAGGAAGCCCTCCAGCGCACCATCGAACACCGCGAGATCTTCGAGGACGAGATGTTTGACCTCATGCGCCAGGTGATGCGCGGCGAGGTGTCCCCGCAGATGACCGCGGCGATCATGATCGGCCTGCGGGTGAAGAAGGAGACCGTGGGCGAGATCACCGGCGCCGCCCGGGCCATGCGCGAGCTGGCGAGGAAGGTCGAGGTCGCGGACCGCACGCACCTGGTCGACATCGTCGGCACCGGCGGCGACGGCGCCAACACCTTCAACATCTCCACCGCCTCGAGCTTCGTGATCGCCGCCGCCGGCGGCCGCGTCGCCAAGCACGGCGGGCGCAGCGTGTCCTCGACCTCGGGCAGCGCCGACGCCTACGAGGCGCTGGGCGCGGCGATCGAGCTGGCGCCGGAGGCGGTGGCGGAATCCATCGCCCGCACCGGCATCGGCTTCATGTACGCGCCGGCCTACCACCCGGCGATGAAGGTGGTGGCCCCGGTGCGCCGCGAGATGGGCGTGCGCACGCTGTTCAACATCCTCGGTCCGCTGACCAATCCGGCCGGCGCCCCGGCGATCCTGATGGGCGTGTTCCACCCGGACCTGGTCGGCATCCAGGTGCGCGTGCTGCAGGAGCTGGGCGCCGAGCGCGCGCTGGTGGTCTGGGGCCGGGACGGCATGGACGAGATCTCGCTCGGCGCCGGCACCCTGGTCGGCGAGCTGCGTGACGGGCAGGTGCGCGAGTACGAGGTCCACCCGGAGGACTTCGGCATACCGATGGCGGCCAGCCGCAACCTGAGGGTGGAAAGCGCCGCGGAGTCGAAGGCGATGGTGCTGGAGGCGATCGGCGACGCCGAGGGCCTGCCGGGCCGGATCGTTGCGCTCAACGCAGGCGCCGCGCTGTACGTCGCCGGCGTCGCGGACTCGATCGCCGGCGGCGTGGAGCTGGCGCGCGCAACGATCGCCTCCGGGGCCGCGCGCGCGCGGCTGGACGCGTTCGTGGCCGCCACGCGCGCGCTTGCCGGGGTGGGGGGCACGGCATGAGCGCGGCGCCCGACGTGCTGGCGCGGATCCTCGCGCGCAAGGTCGAGGAGGTCGCGGAGCGCAGCCGGAGGCTGCCGCGCGCCGGGCTGCGGGCGCTGCTGGCCGATGCCCCTGCGCCGCGCGGCTTCGCTTCGGCGCTCGAGGCGAAGATCGCCGCCGGGCACGCCGCGGTGATCGCCGAGGTGAAGAAGGCCAGCCCGTCGAAGGGCGTCATCCGCGCCGACTTCGACCCCGCCGCCATCGCGCGCAGCTACGAGGCCGGCGGTGCGGCCTGCCTCTCGGTGCTCACCGACGTCGACTTCTTCCAGGGTTCCGACGCCTACCTCCGCCGGGCGCGGGCGGCGTGCACGCTGCCGGTGCTGCGGAAGGATTTCATCGTCGACGCCTACCAGGTCGACGAGGCCCGGGTGCTCGGCGCGGACTGCGTGCTGCTGATCCTCGCCGGGCTGGACGACGGGCTGCTGCACGACCTTTCGGCGCAGGCGCTGGAGCTGGGCATGGACGTGCTGGCCGAAGTGCACGATGCCGGAGAGTTCGAGCGTGCGCTGCGGCTGGCGGCGGTCGCGGGCCGCATGCCCCTGCTTGGGGTCAACAACCGCGACCTGCGGACCTTCGAGGTCTCGTTGGAGACGACGCTGCAGCTCAAGGCGAGGGCGCCGCACGGCCGCCGACTGGTGACCGAGAGCGGGGTGATGACCGCCGCCGACGTCGCGCTGCTGCGCGGCGCCGGGATCGACGCCTTCCTGGTCGGCGAGGCCTTCATGCGCGCCGACGACCCGGGCGCCGCGCTGCGCGGGATGTTCGGTACGTGAGCGGCGCGCCGCTCGGTCCGCCGCCGGCGGTGCGCCCGCCGGGCGCCGGCCCGCGCGGCGACGCGCCGCTGGTCGTGTTCGACTTCGACCACACGCTCTACGACGGCGACTCCGGCAGCCACCTGTTCGCGTGGCTGATCAAGCGCAGCTGGTGGCGACGGGTCCTCGCGCTGCTGCTGGCGCCGGTGTTCGGGCCGATGGTGGCCTTCCTGCCGACGCGCCGGCTCGGGATCTCGGGCTTCGTCTGGGCCGGCACGGTGGGCCTGCATCGCGTGCGCGAACTGGATGCGCTGATCGACGCCTACGTCGCGGGCCACGCCGGTCGGATCCGCGCGCGCCTGCTGCCGGTGGCGCTGGAGGCCTTCCATCGCCACCGCGAGCGCGGCGACCGCGTGGTGGTGGCCACCGGGGCGCCGCCCGAGCTGGCGCGCGCGATCCTCGCCTTCGTGGCCCACGACGACGTGCCGGTGGTCGGCACCCTCGCCGGGCCGCGCTTCGGCGCCGTGGTGGCCGCGCGCCACTGCCACAACGAAGAGAAGATGCGCATGCTGCGCGAGCTCGGCTGGGGCGACATCGACGCCGCCTACTCCGACTCCAGCGCCGACCTTCCGCTGTTGCGCGCGGCGCGTTCGCCGGTGGTGGTGAACCCGAAGGCGCGCGCGGTCGCGCGCTTCAGGCGGGAGCTGCCGCCGGGCACGCCGGTGCTCAACTGGGGCTGTCCCGGGCGGGCGGGCGAGGCCGTGGCCGCCGGCACCTATGCGGGAGGCGCGCCGCTCCCCGCCGACCGCGCTCAGCCGGCGAGCGTGCGGTAGATCTGGAAGCACGAGATCGCGAGCACCAGGGCGCCGACGGCGAACAGCACCGCGCGCTCGCGCACGTGCCGCACCAGCAGCGCCGCCAGCGGCGCGGCGATGACGCCGCCCAGCAGCAGGCCGGCGACCACGCGCCAGTGGTCGATCCCGATCGAGAGCAGGAAGGTGAGCGAGATCGCGATCGTCACCGCGGACTCCGCGGCTCTCACCGATCCGATGCTGGTGCGCGCCTCGCCGACGCCAGCGAGCAGGGTGGAGGTCCCCATCGGCCCCCAGCAGCCGCCGCCGATGGCGTCGAGCAGGCCGGAGGCGAAGCCCAGCGCCCCGACGCGCCGCACTTCGCCGCGCGGCAGCCGCCGGCCCGTCGCACGCAGCAGGATCAGCAGCGCAAGCACGGACAGGTAGGCGTGGATCCAGGGCTTGACCACGTCGCCGTCGATCCGGCTCAGGACGGTGGCGCCGATGACGCCTCCGGCCACGCCCGGCACCGCGAGCCGCAGCATCAGCCGGCGGTCGACGTTCCCGAGCATGCCGTGGGCGGCGCCGGAGACGCCGGTGGTGAACACCTCGGCGGTGTGGACGCTGGCGCTGACCGCCGCCGGGGGCATGCCCAGCGCCAGCAGCACCGCTGCGGACACCCGGCCATAGGCCATGCCCAGCGCGCCGTCGACCAGCTGGGCGCAGAGGCCGATGGCGACGAAGACCAGGAAGTGGGACCCGAGCAGTTCCGGCATGCGCGGTGGCCTGGCGCGGGCAGCGCCCGCTGGTGGGGATCGACAGGGTACGGGTGCGGGGCGATCGCGGCCAGCGCAGCGCGGCGGCTTCAGGCCTCGCCGAGGCGCTTGATGAAGCGCAGGGTGCCGTCGCCGAAGCCGCAGGCCCGGTAGAAGGCGTGGGCCTCGGTGCGCTGCGAGCCGCTGGTCAGTTCGATCCGGGCGGCGCCGGCGGCGCGCGCGCGGCGTTCCGCCTCGCGCAGCAGCTGCCGGCCGAGGCCGCGGCCCTGGGCGCCGGGCGAGACCACCAGGGCGGTGATCCGGCAGGTGGTGGTGTCCAGCGGCAGGTAGTACATGAAGTCCAGCGCGACCAGCCCGCAGACCATGCCGCCGCAGCGGGCCACCACCAGGGCCTGGCGGTCGTTGGCGGTGATGGTGGCGATGCGGCGGGCGGCGTCGGCGGCGTCGCAGGGATAGCCCAGCGCGCTCAGCAGGGCGGCGACGTCGTCGGCATCGATCTCCGACGCGCTCCGCAGGTCGGCGTCCGGCAGGGTGCCCCGTGGCTCGAACGCGCTGGGCATCCGGCTCAGCGGGTGCCGTAGAGCACGATCGTCTTGCCGCGGGCGTGGAGCTTGCCGTCGGCCTGCAGCTTCTTCAGCACGCGCCCGGCCATCTCGCGCGAGCAGCCCACCAGCCGCGCCAGCTCCTGGCGCGACACCCGCAGCTGGGTGCCGTCCGGATGGCTCATCGCCTCGGGCTCGCGGGTCAGGTCGTGCAGGGTGCGCGTGATGCGGTCGGTGACGTCGAGGAAGGCCAGGCGTCCGGCCTTGCGGCTGGTGTCGAGCAGGCGGCGCGAAAGCTGGGCGCCGATCGCATAGACGATCTGGGTGGCGTCCCCGGACAGCGATCCCTCGAACAGCTGGTAGAGGCGCTCGTAGCTGATCTCGGCCAGCTCGGTCTGGACCCGCGTGCGCAGGACCACCTCGCGGATGTCCGACTCGATGAACAGGCCCATCTCGCCGACGAACTCGCCGGGGCCGAAATAGCCCAGGATCAGTTCGCGGCCGTCGTCCTCCTCGGTGATGATGGTGACC
>JAAZHF010000336.1 GCA_012510865.1 Gammaproteobacteria bacterium | reverse complement strand
GTGTTCTTCTTCAAGATGGTCCGCATCGTGCCGCAGGGCTACGAGTGGACCGTCGAGCGCTTCGGCAAGTACACGCACACCCTTTCGCCGGGCCTCCACCTGCTGATCCCCGTCGTCCAGGCCGTGGGCCGCAAGGTCAACGTGATGGAGCAGGTGCTCGACGTCCCCTCGCAGGACGTGATCACCAAGGACAACGCCGTGGTGAAGGTCGACGGCGTGGTGTTCTTCCAGGTGCTGGACGCGGCCAAGGCGGCGTACGAGGTGGCGAACCTCGAGGTGGCCACCATCGCGCTGGTGCAGACCAACATCCGTACCGTCATCGGCTCGATGGACCTCGACGAGTCGCTGTCCAACCGCGAGTCGATCAACGCCCAGCTGCTCAACGTGGTGGACCAGGCGACGCATCCCTGGGGAATCAAGGTCACCCGCATCGAGATCCGCGACATCCAGCCGCCGCGCGACCTGGTGGACTCGATGGCGCGGCAGATGAAGGCCGAGCGCGATCGCCGCGCGGTGATCCTCGAAGCCGAGGGCCACCGCCAGTCCGAGATCCTGCGGGCCGAGGGCGAGAAGCAGGCCGCGATCCTGGAAGCCGAAGGCCAGCGCGAGGCCGCGTACCGCGAGGCCGAGGCCCGTGAGCGCCTGGCCGAGGCCGAGGCCAAGGCCACGCAGATGGTGTCCGATGCGATCGCCGCCGGCGACGTGCAGGCGATCAACTACTTCATCGCGCAGAAGTACGTCGAGGCCTTCCGGGAGCTGGCGACCGGGCCGAACCAGAAGTTCGTGCTGATGCCGATGGAGGCCAGCGGCGTGATCGGTTCGATCGCCGGCATCGCCGAGCTCGCCCGGGAAGCGCTGGGCAAGCAGCAGGCCGAAACCCGGACGCGCATCGACGGCGCGCGACGCGAGGGAGCCTGAGCCATGGCCTGGAGCACCGGTGCCACCGCATGGGCCGCGGTCGCCCTGGTCCTGATCGCCGCCGAGACCTTCGTCCCCGGCGCGTTCCTGCTCTGGATGGGCATCGCGGCGGCAGTGGTGTGGCTCGCCGTCCTGCTGTTCCCGGGGCTCGGGCTGCTCGCGCAGATGGTGCTGTTCGTGGCGCTGAGCGTGGTCGCGGTCCTGTCCTACCTGAAGTGGGGCCGCCGCCGGGAGCGGCCCAGCGACCGCCCGCTGCTCAACCGCCGCGCCGAACAGCACGTGGGCCGGGTGGTGACGCTGGACCGGGCCATCGTCGGCGGCCGCGGGCGCGTGAAGATCGCCGATGCCTACTGGGACGTCAGCGGCCCCGAAATGGAGGCGGGTGCGCGGGTCCGGATCATCGCCGCCAACGGCATGGTGCTCGAGGTCCGCGCGGAGGATTGAGCCGCGCCGGCGCGCACGCGGGACGGATCGTTGCGCCGCGCGCGGTCGCGGCGGCGGCGGCGACGGTCCCACGGGCGGCGCCGGGTCGGGGATAATGGCGCTCCGCCGCACAGGAGCCCACAGCCCATGACCCGCAAGACCGTCCTCAACGAGTCCCACCGCGCGCTCGGCGCGAAGATGGTGGACTTCGGTGGCTGGGACATGCCGCTCAACTACGGTTCCCAGATCGAGGAGCACCACCAGGTGCGCCGCGGCGCCGGGATGTTCGACGTCTCGCACATGACCGTGGTCGACCTGCACGGGGCGCGCGTGCGCGACTTCCTCAGGCACCTGGTCGCCAACTCCGTGGACAAGCTCAAGGTCCGGGGCAAGGCGCTCTACACCTGCATGCTCGACGAGCGCGGCGGCGTCATCGACGACCTGATCATCTACCACCTCGGGGACGACTTCCATCGCCTGGTCGAGAACGCCGCGACGCGCGACCAGGACCTGGCCTGGATCAATGCGCTGGCCTAACCGTTCGGGCTAGAGGGGAGGGTGCGCGACGAACTGGCCATGATCGCGGTGCAGGGGCCGGAGGCACGCGACAAGGTGCTTTCGCTCGTCCACGCGGACGATCGCGATGCGGTCTCCGGCCTCGGCAAGTTCGCCAGTACCGACGCCCGATCCACCACGGGCGCGCGGCTGTTCGTGGCCCGCACCGGCTACACCGGCGAGGACGGGTTCGAGGTCGCGCTCCCCGAGGCCGACGCGGTCGCGTTCTGGGATGCGCTGCTTGCGGCCGGCGTGGCCCCGGCCGGCCTGGCCGCTCGCGACACCCTGCGCCTGGAAGCGGGCCTGCCGCTGTACGGCCAGGACATGGACGAGTCGGTGACGCCCTACGAGGCCGGCCTCGGCTGGACCGTCTCGCTCGACGAAGGCCGCGACTTCATCGGCCGCGCCGCGCTCGAGGCGCAGCGCGCGCGGGGCGACGCCCGCCAGGTGGTCGGCCTGGTGATGGACGAGAAGGGAGTGCTGCGCCACGGCCAGCGGGTGCTGGCGGCCAGCGGCGAGGGCGTGGTCCTGTCCGGCACGTTCTCGCCGACCGTGGGCAAGTCGATCGCGTTCGCGAGGATCCCCGCAGGGGAGCCCGGCGAGGTGCGGGTCGACATCCGCGGGCGCGAGGTCCCGGTCCGGGTGGTGGCCCATCCCTTCGTGCGCGACGGCCAGCCCCGCGCCGGCATTTGAACCACCGCCCCCGGGCCTTGGATACACTAGCCCCCCATTCCGCCCCAGCAAGGCCGTACCGGAGTACAGCGATGAGCGAAATCCCTGGCGATCTCAAGCTCATGAAGTCCCACGAGTGGGTGCGCGTCGAAGGCGACGGCAAGGTCACCGTCGGCATTTCCGACCACGCCCAGGGCCTGCTCGGCGACCTGGTCTACGTCGACCTTCCCGGCGTCGGCGACGCGGTCGAGGCGGGCAACGCATGCGCCGTCGTCGAGTCGGTCAAGGCCGCGTCCGACGTCTATGCACCGGTGTCGGGCACGGTCGTCGAGATCAACGCCGCCCTGGCCGACAAGCCGGAGACGATCAACGAGGACGCCTTCGGCGAAGGCTGGCTGTTCGTGATCGAAGCCAGCGAGCCCGACCAGGTGAAGGAACTGCTCGATCCCGACGACTACGCCGCGCTCATCGAGGGCGACGACTGACGTCGGTACGCCCGCCCCCTGGGCAGTGATCGAAGACGCCGGGCAATGCCCGGCGTTCTTGTTCCGCTCGCCGCGACGCGTCGGAGAAGTCCGCGCACTTTCGCGCAAATCAGCGTTCGCGGCGGTGCTCGACGTCGTCGCGGCGCGCGCCCGTGCACGCGGCGTACACGCGTCCCGGGACGATGCGCCGGCACCCCGGGCGCTTCGATGCGGAGGGCATGCGGATGCTTCGGACATCCGCGCTCTGCCGCCGAAAGCACTTAAAACAAGGCATTTCCTGCAAGGTCGCGTGATCGGTCCCGTCTCCGGCGTACGCTGCGTGGCGGTGCGGTGCTGCCATCGGGCGCGCCACGGGCGCGTCGCGGGCGGTCGAACGACTCGACCCGGGCGACGAAGGGTGTTGACACCGAAAAAAACGGTGATTAGGTTTCGCCACAACAACACGTGGCCACAGAAGCGAGTGAGTGCGAACCGGTCGACAACGCGCGATACAACTCAGTCCTCCGCCCGGAAGGTCGTCACGGTGGACTCAGGCGTCGTCCCCCTCGCGAACGCTCCAGGCACGTCCAGGAATGCAACCCGCGGCGCACTGCGCAGCGGGTTTTTTCATGGCCCGGCGATGGTTGGCCGGGAGATCCGATCCGGCACGACGCGCCCTGCGCGTCGTCGGTTGATCGCGGGTCCGACACCCGCGGTGCGTTCCGTACTGGGCAGTAGCACCTGCAAGTCCCACTGACGAGGAGAGCCATCCCATGGCCACTAAGAAGGTCGCGAAAAAGAAGGTCGCCAAGAAGGCGGCCAAGAAGACCGCCAAGAAGGCGGTTCGCAAGGCTGCACCGCGCAAGGCCGCGGCCAAGAAGGTCGCCAAGAAGAAGGTCGCCAAGAAGGCCGTGAAGAAGGCGGCGAAGAAGGCGACGAAGAAGACCGCGGCGAAGAAGTCCACCCGCAAGGTCGCCAAGAAGGCCACCCGGAAGACGGCCAAGAAGGCGGCGAAGAAGACTGCCAAGAAGGCCACCAGGAAGGTCGCCAAGAAGGCCGTGAAGAAGACGGCGAAGAAGGCGGCGAAGAAGGCCACCAAGAAGGCCGCCAAGAAGGCCACGCGCAAGTCGCCGGCCAAGAAGGTCGCCAAGAAGGCCACGAAGAAGGCCGTGAAGAAGACGGCGAAGAAGGCCGCCGCGAAAGCGCCGGCCAAGAAGACCGCCAAGAAGGCGGCGAAGAAGCGCGCTCCGCGCAAGGCGAAGGCACCGGTCGTCTCCATTCCGGCCGCGCCTGCTCCCCTGATGTAAGGCAACCCCGATCGCCGACAACGCGACCCCTCTCCCGCAGCCCAGGCGGGGGAGGGGTTTTTTCTTCCGGTCCCGCGTCGGCGGTCAGTACGGCTTCGCGGCGGCCTTGCCCGATCCCGAACCGCCTGCGCCGCGGGCCGGCGCCTGCTCGCCCGCCGCCGCCGTCGCCGTCGCCGGAGCCTGTCCGGACGCGGCGTTGGCCAGCAGCAGCCCGTCCACTTCCTCGAGGTCGACGTCCAGCCACTGGCGCGGCTCCAGGCCGATCGCACTGTCGAGGAT
>JAAZHF010000335.1 GCA_012510865.1 Gammaproteobacteria bacterium | reverse complement strand
GTGCAGTTGAGCGCGCAGCCCACCTGCGAGGACACGCACAGCGTGCCACGGCCCTTGTCCGGGATGTAGACCGTCTCGATCGCGTTCCGGCCATCCATGCCCAGCAGCCACTTGTGCGTGCCGTCCTCCGACTCCTTGTCGAAGTGAACCTGCGGCACAACGACCTCCGCCCGCTCCTGCAGCTTCGCGCGCAGCGCCTTGCCGAGGTCGGTCATCCCGTCGAAGTCGGTGACGTGGCGATGGTGGATCCACTTCATGACCTGGTGCGCGCGGAAGCGCTTCTCGCCGAGCTCGTCGGCGAAAAACGCTTCCAGCCCCGCGCGATCGAGGTCCAGGAGGTTCTGCTTGTGGGTCGCTTCGGTCACGTGGCTATCGGAAAGTGGAGGCCTTGCCCCGGATGGACGCGGATCGGATCCGGCTCCACCCGGGGCGGGGAACATCAGCGGGCGTACACGTCCGTCGACGGGAAGAAGTACGCGATCTCGACGGCGGCGGTTTCGGCGGCGGCCGAGCCGTGCACGGAGTTGGCGTCGATGGAGTCGGCGAAGTCGGCGCGGATCGTGCCCGCGGCCGCCTCCTTAGGATTGGTCGCGCCCATCAGTTCGCGGTTCTTCGCGATGGCGCCCTCGCCCTCGAGCACCTGGATCATCACCGGGCCGCTGATCATGAACTCCACCAGCGCGTTGAAGAACGGGCGCTCGCGGTGCACGGCGTAGAAGCCCTCGGCCTCGGCGCGCGACAGCTGCTTCATCTTCGCGGCGGCGACCCGGAGGCCGGCCTTCTCGAAGCGGGAATAGATCTCGCCGATGACGTTCTTGGCGACGGCATCGGGCTTGATGATGGACAGGGTGCGCTCCAGCGCCATGGAAGTTCTCCGGATTGCGGGGCCGGCCGTCCAGGGGCAGGCACCCAAGTTAACAGAAAAACCCACGCCGGGGCGCGGGTTTAGCCGACAAGGCTGGAGTAATTCTACCGGATCGAATGCGCGGCCTGCACGGACTTTCTGCGTCCGTGCGCGATTGACCGCGGGCAGGCCCGGCGCCTAGTATCCAAACAAGCGTTTGATTCAGGCAGGACCCGCCCCCGTTCATGGCAAGCACCCAGTTCTCGACCAAGGACCGCATCCTCGGCGCCGCCGAGGAACTGTTCGCGCAGTACGGCTTCGGTGGGACTTCCCTGCGCCAGGTGACCAGCCGCGCCGACGTGAACATCGCCGCGGTCAACTACCACTTCGGCAGCAAGGAAAACCTCATCAACGAGGTCTTCCGGCGGCGCATGGACGAGATGAGCAGCCAGCGCCTGGCGATGCTCGAACAGGCCCGCTCGGCGCATCCGGGCGAGCTCCGGCCGGTCCTGGCGGCCTTCATCGAGCCGGCGCTCGCCCTCGCCCGCGACCGGCAGGGAGGCGTCGCCTTCATCCGCGTGATCGCCCGGGCCTACGCCGAAAAGAACGACGGGCTGCGCAAGTTCCTTTCCGACCAGTATGGCCACGTGCTCCGCGAGTTCGCGCGCGCGATCGCGGACTGCGTGCCCCACCTGGACAAGGAACAGCTGTATTGGCGCCTGGACTTCCTGGCGGGCGCCCTGACCTATGCAATGCCCGACTTCGGGCTGATCAAGCGCCCGCCCGGGACCACCGAGGTCGCCCACCGCAAGCGGGCGGCGGAGGAGCTGATCCGCTTCGCCGCCGCAGGCATCCAGAGCTGACCTTCATATTCAAGGAGTTGCAACACATGGCTGACAAACTGCTTGTACGTCGCGCCGCGGTCCTCGGCGCCGGCGTGATGGGGGCCCAGATCGCTGCCCACCTGACCAATGCCGGCGTCGACACCGTCCTCTTCGACCTCCCGGCCAAGGAGGGCGACCCGAACGGCATCGTCAACCGCGCCATCGCCAACCTCGGCAAGCTCAGCCCCGCCCCGCTGGCCTCGAAGTCGCTTGCGTCGGCGATCACCCCGTCCAACTACGAGCTGGGACTGAAGCGGCTCCGGGACTGCGACCTGGTGATCGAGGCGATCGCCGAGCGCATCGACTGGAAGAAGGAGCTGTACGAGAAGATCGCGCCCTTCCTGGCCGACCACGCCGTGCTGGCGAGCAACACCTCCGGGCTCGGCATCAACAAGCTGGCCGAGGCGCTGCCCGCCCGGCTGCGCCCGCGCTTCTGCGGCGTGCACTTCTTCAACCCGCCGCGCTACATGCACCTGGCCGAGCTGATCCCGGCCCGGACCACCGACAAGGAGGTGCTCCAGGGCCTGGAGGCTTTCCTCACGACCACGCTCGGCAAGGGCGTGGTGTACGCGCGCGACACCCCGAACTTCATCGGCAACCGGATCGGCGTGTTCTCGATCCTGTCGACGATCCACCACACGCAGGAGAGCGGCCTGGGCTTCGACGAGGTCGATGCGCTGACCGGTCCGCTGGTCGGCCGCCCGAAGTCGGCGACCTATCGCACCTCCGACGTCGTCGGCCTGGACACGATGGGCCACGTCATCAGGACGATGGCCGACACCCTCCCCGACGATCCCTGGCACACGTACTTCAAGTCGCCGAAGTGGCTCACCGCGCTGGTGGAGAAGGGCGCGCTGGGCCAGAAGGCCGGAGCCGGCATCTTCCGCAAGGTCGGCAAGGACATCCTCGTGCTCGACCTGGAGACGCAGGACTACCGCCCGGCCGACCGCGCGGCGGCGCCGGAGGTGGTCGAGATCCTGAAGACGAAGGACCCGGTGGCGAAGTTCGCCGCCCTGCGCGCCAGCGACCATCCGCAGGCCAGGTTCCTCTGGGGGGTGTTCCGCGACCTGTTCCATTACAGCGCCTACCACCTCGCCGACATCGCCGAGACCGCGCGCGACGTCGACCTGGCCATCCGCTGGGGCTACGGCTGGTCGCTGGGTCCGTTCGAGACCTGGCAGGCGGCCGGCTGGAAGCAGGTCGCGCAGTGGATCGCCGACGACATCGTGGCCGGCAAGGCCATGAGCGATGCGCCGCTGCCGGACTGGGTCTTCGACGGGCGCGAGGGCGTGCACTCGGCCGAGGGCAGCTACAGCCCGGGCAAGAACGCCCGCCTGCCCCGCTCCGCCCTGCCCGTCTACAAGCGCCAGCGCTTCCCCGACCCGCTGCTCGGCGAGTCCTTCCCGCAGGGCGAGACCGTCTTCGAGAACGACGGCATCCGCCTGTGGACCGACGGCGACGACATCGCCGTGGCCTCGTTCAAGACCAAGATGCACACCGTGTCCGACCAGGTCCTGGACGGCCTGCAGGAAGCGGTGCGGCGCGCCGAGCGCGACTTCGCCGGCCTGGTGATCTGGCAGCCGAAGGAGCCCTTCTCGGCCGGCGCCGACCTGGCCGGCGCGCTGGGCCTGCTCCAGGCGGGCAAGGTCGACGCCTTCGAGGCCATGGTCGCCAACTTCCAGGCCACCAGCCAGGCGATCAAGTACTCGCTGGTGCCGGTGGTGGCCGCCGTGCGCGGCCTGGCCCTGGGCGGCGGCTGCGAGTTCCAGATGCACTCCGCGCGCACCGTGGCCCACCTGGAGAGCTACATCGGCCTGGTCGAGGCCGGCGTGGGCCTGCTGCCGGCCGGCGGCGGGCTGAAGGAGCTGGCCGTGCGCGCCTCCGAGGCCGCCGGGGGCACCGGCGACGTGTTCGCGGAGCTCAAGGGCTGGTTCGAGACGGTGGCCATGGCGAAGGTGTCGACCTCGGCGCTGGAGGCGAAGGAACTCGGCCTCATGCGTCCGCAGGACACGGTCGCCTTCCACGCACACGAGCTGCTGCACATCGCCCGGGAGGAGGCGCGCGGCCTGGCGGAGGCCGGCTACCGCCCGCCCCTGCCCGCGCGCCGCATCCGCGTCGCCGGCGACGTCGGCATCGCGACCTTCCGCATGCTGCTGGAGAACATGCTCGAGGGCCGCTTCATCAGCGAATACGACTACGAGATCGCCCGCCGCATCGCCACGGTGGTGAGCGGCGGCGAGGTCGACCGCAACGCAGTGGTCGACGAGGACTGGCTGCTGCGGCTCGAGCGCCAGCACTTCGTCGAGCTTGCCCAGCAGGAACAGACCCAGGCCCGCATCGCGCACATGCTCAGGACCGGCAAGCCGCTGCGCAACTGACCGGACGACGAGAAGAGGACACCCCATGAGCAAGCAGATCCAGGACGCCTACATCGTCGCCGCCACCCGGACCCCGGTGGGCAAGGCGCCGAAGGGCGTGTTCCGCAACACCCGCCCCGACGACATGCTGGCCCACGTGCTGAAGAGCGTCGTGGCCCAGGCGCCGGGCATCGACGTCGATCGCATCGACGACGCCATCATCGGCTGTGCGATGCCCGAGGGCGAACAGGGCATGAACGTGGCGCGCATCGGCGTGCTGCTGGCCGGCCTGCCCGACACCGTGGCCGCGCAGACCATCAACCGCTTCTGCTCCTCCGGCCTCCAGGCCGTGGCGCTGGCCGCCGACCAGGTGCGGCTTGGCAACGCCGACCTGGTGCTGGCCGGGGGCACCGAGTCGATGAGCATGGTGCCGATGATGGGCAACAAGGTGGCACTGTCGCCGGCGGTGTTCCGCGACGACCACGTGGCCATCGCCTACGGCATGGGCATCACCGCGGAGAAGGTGGCCGAGGAGTGGAAGGTCTCGCGCGAGGACCAGGACGCCTTCGCGCTGGCATCGCACCAGAAGGCGCTCGCGGCTCAGAAGGCCGGCGAGTTCCGCGACGAGATCTCGCCGCTGGAGGTGGTGGCGCGCATCCCGGACCTCGGCGCCAACACCGTCAAGGTCAGGAAGCTGCTTGTCGAGCAGGATGAAGGGCCGCGCCCGGACACGTCCATGGAAGGCCTGTCGAAGCTGCGCCCGGTGTTCCGCAACGGGCAGTTCGGCGGCACCGTGACCGCCGGCAACTCGTCGCAGATGAGCGACGGCGCGGGCGCGGTGCTGGTGGCCTCGGAGCAGGCGATCAAGGACTACGGCCTGACGCCGCTGGCCCGCTTCGTCTCGTTCTCGGTCGCGGGCGTGCGCCCGGAGGTGATGGGCATCGGCCCCATCGCCGCGATCCCGAAGGCGCTCCGGCAGGCCGGCCTGACCCGGGACCAGCTCGACTGGATCGAACTCAACGAAGCCTTCGCGGCGCAGGCGCTGGCGGTGATCCGCGATTCGGAGCTCGACCCCGACAAGGTCAATCCGCTGGGCGGGGCGATCGCGCTGGGCCATCCGCTGGGCGCGACCGGCGCCGTGCGCACCGCCACCATCGTCCATGGCATGCGCCGCAGGAAGCAGAAGTACGGCATGGTGACGATGTGCATCGGCACCGGCATGGGCGCGGCCGGGATCTTCGAGGCCCTCTGACGGCGAAGGGGCGCCACCGCGCCCCTTCCCTGCCGGCTGCCGGTCCTGCGTTGCTCAGCGCGCCCGGCCGTAGATCTCCACCCGGATGCTGCCGTCGGGATTGACCCGGCGCGACACCACCGAGTTCGGCATCGCCTTGCCGACGCTGGCCATGTACATGAGGATCCAGTCCTCGGCGTTGCCGCGGTCGGCGAACTGCCCGTCGATCCGGCACATGCTGGTGCGGCAGTCGATGCTCAGGCTGGTGGGCTTCGCGCCTGCCTCCTCGAAGAGCGGATTGTCGGCGACGGTGTTGAGTTCGCCCTCCTTCTGCGGCGCCCACTGCGGGTCCACCTGCTCGCTGGCATAGCGCTGGATGGACTCTTCGCGCAGGCGCGCGGTCCTTTCCTCGTGCTGCCTGCGCATTTCCGCGCGGCGCGCGACATGGTCCTGGGGATGGACGACCGGTGTCCCTTGCAGGCGGTCCGATGGCGGCTGGCGCGCGGACGGCGGTGCCTGCCCGGCGGCGGCCGCGTCGACCGCTTCGATGGCGGCCGATGCTCCGGCCGCGGGGGCCGACGGGCCGTCGCGTCCCCGCAGGACGAAGGTCGCGGTGACGACGACCAGTACGATCGCGCCGGCGGCGATGAGGGGGGTCAGGCTGTTCGGCTTCATGGTGCGTGGATGACCTGCTGGCTGGCGGGGGCGGGCCCGGAGGCGCGCCGGGACCGGGCGGAAATGATGCCTGCGCGCGCGTGTCGCGGGCAACGGTGCGTGAGGATGCGCATACAAGAAAGGGGTGCCGGTCGCCCGGCACCCCTTCATGCTGGCCTGGATCCCGCGGGACTCAGACCGGCTCGCCGGGGACTTCCCACCAGATGTAGGTGTCGTTGATGCCGACGCCCGGGGGCAGCAGGCAGCTGATCGCGATCAGGCTGGTCTCCATGCCACCGCCTTCGAAGTCGGTGTCGAACCAGGTCAGGTTCCCGTCCGTCGGATCGGTGCTGCGGCTGGGGATGACCAGCTCCAGCGCGACCTGCTCGTTGTCACCGCCGTTCCAGCCGGTCACGCCGGTGCAGGTGACGGTCGCGTCCGCGTCGTTGGCATTGTAGAAATAGGTGTCGACCATGACCGGGGCGAAGTTCACGGCGTTGCCGGCGTTGAACTCGAAGCCACAGGTGATGAAGGCCCCGCGCGTGCCCTCGTTCTGGACCGAGAGCGGGCGCTTGCGGATCTGTCCGTCGAACACGGGAAGGGCGGCCTGGCAGCGGGCGGCCGGCTGGGACGCGTTCGCGTGGAATTCCTGGGCGGTGGCGGGCACGCTGTAAACGGCTGCGACGGCGAGCGTCAGGCCCGCGATAGTTGTTGCAAGCTTCATGAAGCGGTCTCTCCCTAGGTAGTGTGCTTGTCAAGCAATCTGGGCACGTCGTCGCACCCCTCCTGACCGGGCGAATATAACCCTGTGCTCCGGACAATGTCACCCACTCGCCAGGGCCTCCGGATCGGCCACCCCGAGTTCAGCCAGCGCATCCCTCATGAACCCCTGCGCCGCCTCGCTCAGCTTCTCGTGGTCCAGGGCATGGCGGATGGTCGCTTCGATCAGGCCGATATGGGTGCCGCAATCGAACCGGGTGCCGAGGAAGTGGTATGCCAGCACGCGCTCCTCGGCCAGCAGGGCCGAGATGGCGTCGGTCAGCTGGATCTCGCCCCCCGCGCCGGGGCGCGTGGCCTCCAGCAAATCGAAGATCCGCGGGGACAGCACGTAGCGGCCGACCACGGCCAGGTTGCTCGGGGCATCCGCGGGCGCCGGCTTCTCGACGATCGCGGTGATGCCCCCCTGGCGGTCCTCGAACGCGTCGGTGGCCACGATGCCGTAGCTGGACACCTGTTCAGCCGGCACTTCCTGGGTCGCGATGACGCTGCACCCGCTGGCCTCGGCCACGTCGGCCATCTGCCGCAGCGCGCCCGGGCCGCGGTTCCAGATGAGGTCGTCGGGAAGGATCACCGCGAAGGGTTCGTCGCCGACCACCGGCCTGGCGCAGAGCACGGCGTGGCCGAGCCCCAGCGCCTCGGCCTGGGTGACGAAGATCGCGCGGACGCCGTCGGGCAGGACGTTGCGGACCACGTCCAGGAGCTCGTGCTTGCC
>JAAZHF010000334.1 GCA_012510865.1 Gammaproteobacteria bacterium | reverse complement strand
GTCGCCGCCGGTGCGGACCAGGGTGAATTCGGTTTCCGCCATCCCCGGCTCAATGCTGGTCACCCGCACCCCGGTGCCGTGCAGGTCGGACCTGAGGCCCAGCGAAAACTGGGTCACGAAGGCCTTGGTGCCGCCATACACATTGCCCCCGGGATAGGGCCAGCTGCCGGCAATCGAGCTGATGTTGATGATCACCCCGCGGCGTTCGCTCAGCTGCGGCAGCAGCGCGTGGGTGAGGGTGCCCAGGGCGGTGACGTTGGTGTCGATCATCTGCCGCCACTGCGCGAGGTCGCAGGCCTGCGCCGGCGCGGTGCCGAGCGCGAGCCCCGCGTTGTTCACCAGCAGGTCGATGCCGCGGAACCCCTCCGGGAGCGCGTCCAGCGCGGCGGACATCGCGTCGGCGTCGCGGATGTCGAAGCAGGCCCCGTGCACCCGGTCCGCGCCGAGCCGCGCCGCGAGCGCGTCGAGCCGCTCCCTGCGCCGGCCGGTGGCGACGGCGCGCCAGCCGGAGGACACGAAGCGCTCGACGATCGCGGCGCCGAACCCGGCGGTGGCGCCGGTGACGAGCAGGGTCTTCATGCGCCGGATTCTACGCCGCGGCGCCGCGCGGGGCGTCAGCGCGCGCGGATGGCCAGCGCCTCGAGGCCGCCGTTGCCGAGCTTCTGCTTGGCCTCCGCCAGCTCGGACGCGGTGCCGTAGGGCCCCATGCGCACGCGGTACAGGGTGCGGGCGTCGATCCGGGCCGGTTCCACGCGGGCGACCAGGCCGAGCATCGCGATGCGCGCCTTGAGCGCCTCGGCGTCGCTGCTGCTGGCGAACGAGCCGGCCTGGAGGATGTAGCGGGCGCCGTCGGCGGCCCCGGCCGGCGTGGCGGCGACGCTTCCCGTCGTCGCTGGCGCCTGGGCGGGCGGCGCCGTCCCGGCGGGCGCGGCGGCCGCGTCGTCCGCCAGTTCGGCGGCGTCGGCGTCGCGCTCCCGCTGCTGGGCGCTGCGCTCGCGGTCGAGCAGTTCGCGCTGGCGCTCCTGCTCGGCGCGCGCGCTGGCGGCGAGCTCGGCATCGGTCATCGCGACTTCCTGCCCCGGGAGCAGGTCGTAGAACTCGTAGCGGGTTTCCGGTGCCGGGTCGACCGCGCCCGCGCCGGCGGGGCGCGCGGGGACCGGGGCGTCGTCGGCCACGCTTTCGGTCGCCTCGGGACTCGCGGCCGCGGGCTGCGCGTCGGGGTTGGGCGTGGGGCGGAAGAAGCCGGGTTCGCCGTCCCCCTTGAGGAGCTTCGGTGCCGCGAGCACCACCACGATCGTCAGCAGGATGCCGATGATCATCCAGGCCCAGCCGGGCAGCGGCGCGCTGCCGCTGTTGCGCCGGGCCTGCGACCTGCCGCGCTTGACTGCCACTTACATCGCCTCCGGGGCCTTGACGCCCAGCACATCGAGACCATTCGCCAGCACCTGGCGCGTTGCCAGCGCGAGCGCCAGCCGGCCGTCGCGCAGCTCGCGGTCGTCGACCAGGAACTGGTGGTCGTTGTAATACGACTGGAAGGCCTGCGCCAGCTCCAGCAGGTACTGCGCCACCAGGTGCGGCTCGAGCAGCTGGCCGGCCGTGGCCAGCAGCTCGGGCCAGCGGCTGATCGAGGTGACCAGTTCCAGCGTGGCGTCGTTCGCGGTGTCGACCGGCCGGGCCAGCCCGCGCTCGAGGTCGAACTCCAGCCCGCGCTCGCGCAGCTGGCGCAGCAGGCCGCAGATGCGGGCGTGCGACAGCTGCACGTAGTACTCCGGGTAGTCGGCGGGGATGCCCAGGTCCAGCGCCTGCAGGCCCGCCTTCACCCGCGCCAGC
>JAAZHF010000333.1 GCA_012510865.1 Gammaproteobacteria bacterium | reverse complement strand
GAGGTCTGGCACGGGCTGGAGCCGCCCTACGGCGACCTGTTCGCCTGGCTGGAGGGGCGCGGCGTACGGCCGGACGCCGAGGCCCCGGGCCGCTTCCGACCGGTCATGCTGGCTCCGGCGCTGGACGAGGCGGTGGACCTGCCCAGGCTGAACCCGGCCGACTACGCCGCCGAATGGAAATGGGATGGCATCCGGGTGCAGGCGGTGCGCGAGCGGGGCGTGGCGCGGCTGTATTCGCGCACCGGCGACGAGATCTCCGCCGCCTTTCCCGATCTGATGGAGGCCCTGACGTTCGAGGGCGCGCTGGACGGGGAGCTGGTGGTGCTGCGCGACGACGCCGTGGCCCCGTTCGGCGACCTGCAGCAGCGGCTGAACCGCACGCGGGTGGACCAGCGGCTGACGGACGCCTATCCGGCGGGGATCATCGCCTACGACCTGTTGGCCGCCGACGGCGAGGACCTGCGGGAGCTGCCGCTGCGCCAGCGGCGCGCGCGGCTCGAGGCGCTCGCGACCGGGCCTCGGCTAAAGCTGTCGCCGCTGGTGCCGTTCGCCGACTGGGACGAGCTGGCGGCGCTGCGGGCCGATCCGCCGGTGGGCGCGGCGGCCGAGGGGCTGATGCTCAAGCGGTGGGACAGCCCCTACCAGGCCGGACGGCCCAAGGGACCGTGGTTCAAGTGGAAGCGCGATCCGCACCGGATCGACGCGGTGCTGATGTACGCTCAGCGCGGCCACGGGAAGCGGTCGAGCTTCTATTCGGACTTCACCTTCGGTGTGTGGACCGCGGACGGGGCGCTGACGCCTGTGGGCAAGGCCTATTTCGGCTATACCGACGCCGAGCTGAAACAGCTGGACAAATTCGTGCGCGACCACACGGTCGAACGGTTCGGCCCGGTGCGGTCGGTGAAGGCCGGGCGCGACTTCGGCCTGGTGCTGGAGATCGCCTTCGAGGGGCTGCAGCGGTCGCCGCGGCATAAATCGGGCGTGGCCATGCGCTTTCCGCGCATCGGCCGCATTCGCTGGGACAAGCCGGCGCGCGAGGCGGCCGCCTTGGACGAATTGCTGGACCTGCTGGACCGCATCGAACGCGGCGGCGGGCGGGTCAGCGCCGGTTAGGGCTCAGGCGCTGCGCTCGCGGCGGGCCCGGCGCTCGGCCTCAAGCATCACCAGCTTGCCGTCGCTGTCGCGCGGCCGCTCGGCCAGCAGGGTCCCGATGGCCTTGCTGAGATCGGCCAGCTGGTACGGCTTGGGCAGGATGGGAAACTCGTCGCCGATCCGCTCGGCCGCCTCGCTGTAGCCGGTGGCCAGCAGGATCGGCAGCTGCGGATGGGTCGAACGCAGGCGACGCGCCAGCCCCAGCCCGTCCATGTCGCCGGCCATGACGATGTCGCTGAACAGCAGGTCGAAGGTCTGGTCCTCCAGCACCGTCAGGGCCTCGGCGGCGCTGGTCGCCACGCGAACCTGTGCGCCCAGCTGCTCCAGCAAGCCGCAGGCGACCTCGGCCACCTCCGGATTGTCCTCGACCATCAGGATCGAGGCTTCGCCGGGGGCGCCCGGCATGGCCATGGAGGGCGGGCGGGCCACCGGCCGGGCCTGGGTGCGCGGCAGCAGCAGGGTGATCGCCGTGCCGACGCCCAATTCGCTCTCGACGCGCACGCGGCCGCCGGACTGCTGGGTG
>JAAZHF010000332.1 GCA_012510865.1 Gammaproteobacteria bacterium | reverse complement strand
GCAGCAGCGACAGCCCGAGGCCGTCATGCCCGTGGAAGGACTTGGACTCGCTCCCGTCGTCGGCTATGTCGAGGCGGCCGTCGGTCAGCGTGCCCTCGACGTCCAAGCAGGCCACGCGGATGCGAGCGGCGCGCGCAAGCAGCTCGGCGGACGGGGCGGGGGCGCGGTCGGTCGACATGGGCGCGCGATCACACCACGCGTGCGCGCAACAGGTCGTGAATGTTGAGCGCGCCGACCACGCGGCCCGACCCGTCGACCACGACCAGGCCGCCGATCTTGTGCGCTTCCATCAGCTGTGCCGCCTCGACGGCCAGCGCGTCGGCGCCGATGGTGCGCGGGCTGCGCGTCATCACCTCGGCGATCGGCGTGCTGCGCACGTCGATGCCGGCGTCGAGGCTGCGGCGCAGGTCGCCGTCGGTATACAGGCCGAGCAGGCGGTCGTCCGCGTCGACGACCGCGGTCATGCCCAGCATCTTGCGGCTGATCTCCGCGAGCGCCTCGCTGACGGTCGCGGTGGCATGCACGCGCGGGACCGCGCCGCCGGTGTGCATCACGTCGGCGATGTGCAGCAGCAGCCGTCGGCCCAGCGACCCGGCCGGGTGCGAGCGCGCGAAGTCGTCGGCGGTGAAGCCGCGCGCCTCGAGCAGGGCAACCGCCAGGGCGTCGCCCATCGCCAGCGACGCGGTCGTGCTGCTGGTGGGTGCCAGGTGCAGCGGACAGGCTTCCTCCGGCACGCTCACGTCCAGATGGACGGCGCTCGCCTGCGCGAGGGTGGAGCCCGGCCGCCCGGTCATCGACACCAGCGCGTTGCCCTGCCGCTTGAGCACCGGCAGCAGCTGCAGGACCTCGTCGGACTCGCCGGAATACGAGAGGGCCAGGACCACGTCGGCATCGGTGACCATGCCGAGGTCGCCGTGGCCGGCTTCGCCCGGGTGGACGTAGAACGCCGGCGTCCCCGTGGAGGCGAGCGTGGCGGCGATCTTGCGCGCGACGTGCCCGGACTGGCCCATGCCGGCGCAGACCACGCGGCCACGGCAATCGAGCAGCAGGGCGCAGGCGCGCGAGAAGTCGCCGTCGATGCGCGCGCGGACGGCCGCAAGCCCTTCGCGCTCGATGTCGAACACGCGGCGGCCGCTGGTCGCGAAGTCGTGCGCCGTACGGGCGCCTGCTGTCTGTCCGCTGCTGCCGGGCATTCCGGGCCGGGCCCTTTTCCGTTACGCTAAGCCGTTCATATTACGCGGATTGTCCAGTGACTGGCGCAAGCATGCACCGGCCCAGGGCAGCCGCTCACGTGGCCTTCATTCGCCGGACAACCCATTGGACGCAGAAACCATCCGCAAACTCATCGAGCAGGGCCTCCCCGGGGCACGGGCCGAGGTCCGGGGCGACGACGGGGTGCACTTCGAGGCCCTGGTCGTGCACGCCGGCTTCGCCGGACGCCTGCCGCTCGCCCGCCACCGGATGGTGTACGCCACCCTGGGCACGCTCATGGGCAACGAGATCCACGCGCTGGCGCTGCGCACGCTCACGCCCGACGAGCACCGGCCCGGCTGATGCAGAAGATCGTGGTCACCGGCGGCCGGCCCCTCGAGGGCGAGGTCCGCGTGTCCGGCGCCAAGAACGCCGTCCTTCCCATCCTCTGCGCGACCCTGCTGGCCGACGAGCCGGTGGAAATCGGCAACGTGCCGCACCTGCACGACGTGGTCACCACCGCGCGGGTGCTCGACGGACTCGGGGCCGACGTCAGGCACGACGCGGACGGCAGCCACGTGGTGGTCGATCCGCGCGGCGTGGACAGCCACGTCGCGCCCTACGAGCTCGTCCGCACCATGCGTGCCTCGGTGCTGGTGCTTGGCCCCCTGGTGGCCCGCCACGGCGCCGCCGAGGTCGCGCTGCCCGGCGGCTGCGCGATCGGCTCGCGCCCGGTGGACCTTCACATCCGCGCGCTCGAGGCGCTGGGCGCGCGGATCACGGTCGAGCACGGCTTCATCAACGCCCGCGCGGGGCGCCTGCGCGGCGGCCACGTCTCCTTCGATACGGTGAGCGTCGGCGCGACCGAGAACCTGCTGATGGCGGCGACGCTCGCGCAGGGCACGACGGTCATCGACAACGCCGCGCGCGAGCCCGAGATCGTCGACCTCGCGCAGTGCCTGCAGGCGATGGGGGCGGACATCGAAGGCGCCGGCAGCGCCCGCATCGTGGTCCGCGGCGTCGACCGGCTGCACGGCGCGCGCCACGAGGTGGTCGCGGACCGCATCGAGGCCGGCACCTTCCTGGTCGCGGGCGCGATCACCGGTGGCCGGGTCACGGTCACCCATGCGCGCCCGGACACCATGGAGGCGGTGCTCGAACGGCTGGCCGCCGCCGGCGCCGACCTCGTCGTCGACCGCGACCGGATCACCGTCGACATGCGCGGCCGCCGGCCGCGCGCGGTGGACATCAGCACCGCCCCGCACCCGGGGTTCCCGACCGACATGCAGGCACAGTTCATGGCGTTGGACAGCATCGCCGAGGGCGTGTCCAGGATCGACGAGACGATCTTCGAGAACCGCTTCATGCACGTCAACGAGCTGCTGCGGCTGGGGGCGGACATCCACGTCGACGGCCATCGCGCGACCGTCACCGGCGTGCCCCGGCTGAGCGCGGCGCCGGTGATGGCGACCGACCTGCGGGCGTCGGCCTCGCTGGTGCTGGCCGGGCTGGTCGCCGAGGGCGAGACGGTCATCGACCGCATCTACCACCTCGACCGCGGCTACGAGCACATCGAGCGGAAGCTGTCCGGGCTGGGCGCGGTGATCCGGCGCAGCGAATAGGGCCGGGGCCCGCCCGCCTCAGTTGACCGCGGTCAGCCTGAGGTCGATGTGGTCCTTGCCGTCCCGCCGCTGCAGCACCCGCGCCGGGACCGGGAGGCCATCGACCACCCAGGCGATGATTTCGCGCTTGCCGTCCCGGCGGGCGACGCGGGTGGCCTCGCGGGACCTGCCGCCGACCTCGACGGTTTCCGTGCCTTCCACCTGGAACCGCTGGTGCTTGACCCGGCCGTCCTCGACCAGGCGGTACTCCAGCGGCTTTCCGGCGGCCACGTCGCGCACCAGCACCAGGTTCATCAGCATGCCGTCGAGGTCGCCCTCGCGCAGGTCGACCGGGCCGGCGCGCCCTTCCTTGACGTCGCCGGACCAGCGGGCCTGGCCGCGGTCCCAGTCGTAGTCGGCGGTGACGGTCCGGCGCTTGACCAGCATCGCGGCCAGGCCGTTGGTGCCGCGCTGGCTGTCCACGCTCCTGATCGGCCGCCACTGGTCGCCCTCGACCTCGAACACCGTGCTCTGCTCGAGCCGGGCGCCCATGCCGCCGATGTCGATGCTGTATTCCCAGCGGTCCTTGCCGGCGCTTTCCAGGGTCATCCTGGCGGTGGCCTCCATGCCCATGTAGCTTGCCCGGTAGTCGGCGCTGAAGGCCTCGATCGCAAGCGAGGGCGCGGCGGCCAGTGCCAGCAGCAGTCCGGCGACGGCCGCCGTGCGGCCGGGGATCCTGTTCATCTGCATCGGTTGACTCCTTCGTGGACCCCGATCATGCCTCCAGGCGCTTGGATGCGAGCTGAAGAGGCGCCGCGAGCGGCTTCCCGTCGAGTTCGATCCCCCCGTCCCGCAGCCCTATGCGGCGCGCGCAGAGCAGCTCGAGGGTCGCCACCAGCAGCGGGTGCTCGACCTCGAGCACGCGTGCGGCCAGGGTGTCGGGGTCGTCGCCCGCCAGCACCGGCACCCGCGCCTGGGCGATCACCGGCCCGCCGTCGAGGTCGGCGGTGACGAAGTGGACGCTCGCGCCGTGCGCGGCCACGCCCGCCTCCAGCGCCCGCGCGTGGGTGTCCAGGCCCTTGAAGTCCGGCAGCAGGGAGGGGTGGATGTTGATGATCCGGCCCTGCCAGGGCTCGAGCACCTCGGCCCCGAGCAGGCGCATGTAGCCGGCGCAGACGACGAAGTCGGGTTCGACCCCGTCGACCGCGGCGAACAGCGCGGCATCGTGCTCGCGGCGGCCTGCGAAATCGCGGGGACGCAGGCCCCGCGCCGGGATGCCGGCGTCGCGCGCGCGCTGCAGAGCCACGGCTCCCGGGCGATCGCCGAAGACGCCGGCGACGCGCGCGTCGAGGCGGCCGGCGGCGATGGCATCGAGGATGGCCTGCAGGTTGCTGCCGCGCCCCGAGGCCAGCACGGCCAGGCGCGGGGTGGCGTGCCCGTCCACCCGGCTCAGCCGATGCGCACGCGGGCCGCGCCGCCGGCCGCAGGCACGACGCGGCCGATGGTCCAGTGC
>JAAZHF010000331.1 GCA_012510865.1 Gammaproteobacteria bacterium | reverse complement strand
TGGCGATGCTGCGCGGCGAGGCCGATTGCGCGGTGCATTCGCTCAAGGACGTGCCGATGGAGGTCGACGCGCCGTTCGCGCTGCCCGCCTTCCTCGAGCGCGCCGACCACGCCGACGCCTTCATCAGCAACCAGTTCGCCGGTTTCGAGGCGCTTCCGCCGGGTGCCTGCGTCGGCACCTCGTCGCTGCGGCGCCAGGCCCAGCTGCGTGCGCTGCGCCCCGACCTGGAGGTCCGCGACCTCCGGGGCAACGTCAATACGCGCCTGGCCAAGCTCGACGCGGGCGAGTACGACGCCATCGTCCTGGCCTGCGCCGGACTGGCGAGGCTGGGGATGGGCGACCGGATCCGGGCGCGCCTGGACGCGCCCGGCTGGCTTCCGGCTCCGGCCCAGGGCGTGATCGCGATCGAGTGCCGCGCCGACGACGATCGCGTGGTGGCGCTGTGCCGCGCGCTCGACCATGCGGCCACGCGCACCTGCGCCGCGGCCGAGCGCGCGCTCAACCTGGCGCTGCACGGCAGCTGCCACGTGCCCGTGGCGGCCTTCGCGCACCTAGACGGTGGCCGCCTGCACCTGCAGGGCCTGGTCGGCTCGGCCAGCGACGGCCGGGCGGTGCGCGCCGAGGCGACCGGTGGCGCCGCGGACCCGGACGCGCTCGGGCGCGCGGTGGCGGAACGGCTGCTGGCAGGCGGCGCCGGGGAGTTCCTGCCCGGGCACTGACGGCGGTGGCTAGAACCGGTAGCGCAGTCGCAGCGAGCCCTCGGTGTCGGTGGCGCCGCTGCCACCGTTGCCGGCGCTGTCGTGGCGCAGCTCGAAGTTGGAGTGCAGGGTCCACTGCGGAAGCAGCTTCAGGTCCAGGCCGATCACCTGGCGCGTGGTCGTGTTGAAGCGCCCCGTTTCCACCAGCAGGTTCTGCGTCAGCAGGGCGCGGTCGGCGATGTTCCGGCGCAGCTCGAGCCGGCCACGGGCAATCGGGCCCTCGACCGCCGTGCCGAAGTCGGCATAGGGCTGCAGCCGGTAGCCCGTGCCGAACTCCAGCTTCACCTCGGTATCGGGCGTGCGCACCGCTTCGTAGCCGAAGCCGGCGGTGAAGCGCGAGTGGCTGCCGTGCGTGACCCGCCAGTCGCGGCGCGAGGCCGGCGAGTACAGCGGATAGCGTCGCGCGGCGATCGCGGGTAGGCGCATGGGCACCAGCGGATCGACCTCGCCGGGGACGCGCGGCGTGGCGATGCGCGTGAATCGCGTCGGCGCGGACCAGCCCGCGTCGGGGCACTCCAGGCGGTAGCAGGGGCGGCGCAGGTCGGCACGACCCGCCGCCAGCGCGACCACCGCCGGCTCGCCCGGGGAATCGGGCAAGGGCTGGAGGAACACGGGCGGTGCGGCGAGGGCCAGCCAGAGGGCCGCGAGCATGCGCTGTGGCTCCGGTGGAAAGCGGTGACCGGGCCATTATCCGGGCCCGCGCCCGCGGTTCCAAGGCGCGGGCGGCAACCGCGTTCAGTAATAGGCCGTGACCACGTGCCGCGCCTGGGCGAAGAACAGCCAGCGCTCGACGAACGCCCCGGCCAGCAGCCCCGCCGCGGCCAGCCCGGCCGCGGCCGGCGTCGGGAGCCAGTCCGCACGCACCAGCAGCAGCGCCAGCAGGGGCAGCGCCACCAGCCCGCCCGCCACCGCCAGGCGCAGCAGCGACGCGTGCCGCCGCGCGAGTTGGAAGGCCATCTCGCGGGTGATGAAGTTTTCCTCGCTGTGCGGGCGCTCGAAGACCCGCACGTCGCGCCCGGGCAGGCCGACCGCGGCTCCCGGCGCGGCCGGTGCCGGCGCGGCGTCGAGGTCACGCCAGTAGAGCCACTTCACCGCCGCCAGCACCGCGCCGAGCAGCGCGAGCACCTGCAGCAGCCCCGACAGGTCCTGGCCGCGGAGCAGCACCGCGGCGAGCACCAGCTGCAGCGCGAAACCGGTGATCAGGGCGAACAGCAGGTACACCGGCAGCACCACTGGATGGCGCCAGGCCGGGATCGGCCTGAGGGAGGCGTAGATCATCGCGGTGCAGGCCACCGTCGCCACGGCCAGCAGCGCCGCGAGCAGGCCCAGGCCGGCGAGCAGCGGCGAATGCGCCGCTTCCGGCGGCAGGCGCAGCAGCACGGCCACGACCGCAAGCACCGGCAGCGGAGTGGCGACGGCCAGCACGCCTTCGCGCGACAGCCACGAGCTGCGCCACTGGCCAAGGGCGCGCCATGCCCGCGCGGGCCGGCCGAGGTGGGCCAGGGAGCACAGCAGGCCCAGCGTCGACAGCAGCAGGCCCAGTCCCAGGCCCCAGAGCTGCATCGGCTGCAGCGCCGGCGACAGTCCACCTCGCATCGCCAGCACGGCGACGGTCAGGGCGGTCCAGGCGATCAGTCCGTAACCGGCGCCCGACAGGGTGGTGAAGAAGATGACCGAAAGGGCGGGATGCATGCGTCAGCGCCTCAGGATCCGGTTGAGCCAGTGCAGCGGCGACGCGGCCCGGGTCGGGGCGTCGCCTGCGTCGCCGTCGGCGTCGCCGTCGCCGCCATCGCGCCGCGGACGCGGCGGCAGGTAGCGGTTGACCGGCTGGTAGCCAAGCTCCGGCATGAGCGCCACGCCGTCGCGCGACGCGACCAGGCGCGACACGTCGGACTCCGGGTCGCCGAGGTCGCCGAAGTGGCGCGCCCGGGTCGGGCAGGCCTGTACGCAGGCCGGGACGCGCTCCGATTCGTCGAGCTGCTCGTTGTAGATGCGGTCCACGCACAGCGTGCACTTCTTCATCACGCCGTCGACCTGCGAGTACTCGCGGGCGCCGTAGGGGCAGGCCCAGCTGCAGAGCTTGCAGCCGATGCACCTGTCCTCGTCGACCAGCACGATGCCGTCCTCTGCGCGCTTGTAGCTGGCGCCGGTGGGGCAGACGGTGACGCAGGCGGGCGTCTCGCAGTGCAGGCAGCTGCGGGGAAAATGCAGGGTCATCGCCGGCTGCCCGGTGGACGGCGATGCGGCGACCTCGTAGCTGTGCACGCGGTTGAACCAGACGCCCTGCGGATCCTTGCCGTAGGGACGCTCATCGACCAGCGGGCCGGCGATCCCGCCGGCGTTCCACTCCTTGCAGCTGGTGGCGCAGGCGTGGCAGCCCACGCAGGTGTCGAGGTCGATCACCAGGCCCATCTTCCTCGGCGATGGCGGCGGCAGGTCGGTCACGGCAGCTCCCTGTGGCGCAGCCTGCCGCTGCCGAACAGCAGGGCGGCGATCGAGGCCAGCAGTCCGAAGGCCGCGCGCCAGCGCGGCGAGGGCGGGTCGAGCGGTCCCTGTGCGAAGGGCGCCATGATCGAAGGGTCGACCAGCGCCCAGGCGCAGGCGATCGCGCCGGCAAGGCCACCGGCGACCATCAGCGCGGCAATGGACCGGTGCAGGATCTTCATCCGCTGAAAGGGAAGTGGCGGGGAATCAGGATCACGGCCATCACGATGAAAATGACGTTCAGCGGCAGGCCGACTTTCACGAAGTCGCTGAAGCGGTAGCCGCCGGCGGCGTAGACCATGGTATTGGTCTGGTAGCTGATCGGGGTGGCGAAGCTGGTGGACGCGGCGAAGGCCACAGCCACCAGGAAGGGCTTGCTGTCCAGGCCGAGCGATTCCGCGGTGGCGATCGCGATCGGCACCACCAGCGCGGCCGACGCGTTGTTGCTCATCACCTCGGTCAGCAGCGAAGTCATGATGTAGATCACCGCGAGCGTCGCCACCGGGCCGAAGCCGCCTACCAGGCCGATGGAGAAGTCGGCGACCAGCGCCGCGGCGCCGCTCTTCTGCAGGGCGATGCCCAGCGGCAGCACGCCCGCCAGCAGCAGCACCACCCGCCAGTCGATGGCCGCGTAGGCCTCCTCGGGCTGGAGCACGCGCAGCAGGAGGAGCATGCAGCAGCCGATGATGGCCGCGGCGACGATGCTCATCAGGCCCGCCGCGGCGACCGCCACCACGGCGGTCAGGATGCCCAGGGCCAACAGCGAGCGGCGCAGCGAGGTCCGCGCCTGCTCGCGCTGGCCCAGCACCACCAGTCCCGGGTCGGCGCGCATCAGCTCCAGCGCACTCCCCGGTGCATCGAGCAGGAGCACGTCGCCGACGGCGAGCGGGACATGGTCCAGCGGCTGCCGGATCGCCAGGCGGTGCCGGTGCAGGCCCTGGACGCGGGCGTGGTACATGTGGGCGAAGCGGAGGCTGGCCAGGGTGTGCCCGACCAGGTGCGAGCCGGGGGCGACCATCACCTCGGCGTGCACGCGCTCGTGTTCGCCGTCTTCCGCCTCCTCCCCGGGCTCGCCGTCGACGTGCAGGTGGCGCAGCTTGAGCTTGCGCCGGGCGGCCTCGATGTCGTTCCAGTTGCCGCGCAGCAGCAGGCGGTCGCCGGGCGCGATCTCGGCGGCGCGCGGCGAGGGCACCGCGGCGCGCGCGCGGAAGACCTCCAGCAGGACCACGTCGCCGCTGTCCTCGGGCAGCAGCTCCGCGCCACGCTTGCCGATCGCCCCCGACTTTCCCGGCACCAGCAGTTCGGCGACGTAGCGCCCGGCGTGGCCGCTGTCGGCCTGCTGCGGAACGCCGAGGTCGGGCAGCAGGAAGCGGCGCGCGATCATCATGTAGACCGTGCCTGCCGCCACGAAGAGGATGCCCAGCTGGCTGAACTCGAAGATGGTGAAGCCGGCGTGCCCGGCCTGCCGCGCCATCGAGTCGACCAGCAGGTTCGTCGAGGTGCCGATCAGCGTGCACACGCCGCCGAACTGGGCCGCGTACGACAGCGGGATCAGGAACTTCGACGGCGGCAGGTTGTTGGCCACCGCCGCGGCGATGACCAGCGGCAGGAACACCGCGACCGCCGCGGTGTTGTTGATGAACGCCGAGACCGCCGCGGTCAGCAGCATCAGCACCAGCGCCAGCAGCCAGCCCCAGCGGATGCGTGCGATCGCCTCGCCGAGGCGGTTCAGGGATCCGCTCTGCTGCAGCCCGGCGCTGAGCACGAACATCGCCGCCACGGTCACCGTGGCCGGGCTGCTGAAGCCCGAGAGCGCCTCCTCGGTGCTGACCAGGCGCAGGGTGAGGAGCGCGGCCAGCGCCAGCATCGCCACGACTTCCGGCGGCATCTTCTCGCTGACGAACAGCGCCACGGCGCCGGCCAGCACGAGGAAGGTGAGGAGCATGTCCGGCGTCATCGCGGCCGGGTCCCGTAGCGCAGCGGGCCGGCGGGGGCCTCGCCCAGGTCGAGAACCGGGAACCGCGGGTGCGCCTCCGGCGTGCCATCGCCGGCGCCGCCGGTCTCGTCCGGTTCCGCGCGCCGCAGGCCCACGCGGAGGTCGAACCACGCCGCCTGGCCGGTCACCGGGTCGGCGTTGGCGTAGTCGCCGCGCGGGGTGATGTCGGAGATCAGGTGGTTGAGCAGGAAGCCCTTGCGGCCCTCGGGTGCCCCGGCGTCCAGCCGCCACGCGCCGCGCCGCTTCCCGATCGCGTTCCAGGTCCAGACGGTGTCGGGCTGCACGTTGCCGGCGAACTTCGCCTGCACCGTGATGGACCCGAGGTGCGAGGACAGCACCACCCAGTCGCCGTCGGCCACGCCGTGGCGGGCGCCGGTGTCGGGATGCATGTACAGCCAGTTGCGCGCTGCGATCTGCCGCAGCCAGGCGTTCTGCGAGCCCCAGGCGTGGTACATGAACATCGGCCGCTGGGTGATGGCATGCAGCGGGAACCGGTCCCCGTCCACCTGCGCCTGCTCGAAGGGCAGGTACCACATCGGCAGCGGATCGAAGTACGCGTCCAAGCGCCCGCGGTGCTCTTCCGGCGGCTGGTGCGCGCCGTGGCCCCGCGCCGCGAGCCTGAATTTCTGCAGGTGTTCGGCGTACATGTGCAGCGTGATGGGTTCCTGGGAACCGATGAAGCCCAGTGCCTGCGCCCACTGCAGGTAGCCGCGGTTGCCCATCTTGAAGTAGCGGGCGTGCTCCGGGACCTCCTCGCGCCAGAAGCCGCCGTTGTCGATGTAGCGCTGCAGCTGGTCCGGGTTGGGCGCGCCCTTGCCGTGGCTCCCGCCGTCCGCTCCGCGCCAGCCCGCGAGCAGGCCGACGCCGGGCGTGCGCTCGTGGCGCAGGATGTAGTCGGCGTAGTCGCGGTACCTGGGCGAGCCATCGGCGTGCACCATGCCCGGCAGGCCCAGGCGCGCGCCCAGTTCGAGCAGCACGGACTGGAAGCCGCGGACGTCGCGCGGGCGGCCGTCCTTGTCGGGCTGCGTCGCCGGATCGAACAGCGGCTGGCGGATCGCGTCCGCGGCGCCGTCGGCGTCGGAGATCGGCCGGTCGAGCATGCTGATCGCATCGAAGCGCTCGAGGTAGGTGGTGTCCGGCAGCACCAGGTCGGCGTAGGCCACCATCTCCGATGCATACGCATCCGAGTAGATGATGCGCGGGATGCGGTACCCGCCGTCCGCGTCCCTGTCGGTCAGCCAGGCGATGGTCTCGCGCGTGTTCATCGACGAGTTCCAGGCCATGTTGGCCATGAACATCATCAGCGTGTCGATGCGATAGGGGTCGCCGGCGTGGGCGTTGCGCAGCAGGGTGTGCATCATCCCGTGCGCGGCCAGCGGGTAGGCCCAGGAATAGGCGTGGTCGATGCGGCGCGGCCGGCCCTCGTCGTCGACCAGCAGGTCTTCGGGCCCGTGCACGAAGCCGAGCGGGCCGGCGTCGAGCGATCCATCCTCGCGCCGGCTGCGGCCCGGGCGGTTGGGCGGCGGGATCGGCTTCGGGTAGGGCGGCTGGTAGCGGAACGAGCCCGGCGCGTCGACCGCGCCCAGCAGCAGCTGCAGCAGGTGCAGGGCGCGGCAGGTGTGGAATCCGTTGGAATGCGCGCTGATGCCGCGCATGGCGTGCAGCGCGACCGGGCGGCCGATCATTTCGGCGTGTTCGCGGCCCCAGGCGTCGGTCCAGGCGATGGGCAGGCGGAGGTTCGAATCGAACGCCGCCTCCGCCAGCTCGCGCGCGATGCGGCGGATGGTGCCGGCGGGGATGCCGCAGCGCTCGGCGACCGCCTCGGGCGCGTAGCGTGGATCGAGGTAGCGCTCGGCCACGAGGTGGAAGGCGGGGACCGCGTGGCGGCCGTCGGGCAGCGCGTATTCGCCGGCGATGGCCGGGGAGATGCCGGGGGCATCGGCGGGATGGAGGGCGCCGCCCGCCGCGGCCTCCGCATCGGCCACCCAGCACTGCGGGCGTCCCTCGCCGTCGCGCACGAACAGGCCGTCCTCCGCACCGCCGGGATCCCGCAGCACCAGCCAGTGCGCGTCGGCGTAGCGCGCCAGGTAGTCCAGGTCGATGCGGTCGGTGCGCAGCAGCTCGTGGATCAGCGCGAAGGCGAACAGCCCGTCGGTGCCCGGGCGGATCCCGATCCACTCGTCGGCGATGGCGCCGTAGCCGGTGCGCACCGGGTTGACCGCGACGATCTTCGCGCCGCGCGCCTTCAGTTTCCCGAGGCCGAGCTTGATCGGGTTCGAATCGTGGTCCTCGGCCACGCCCCAGAGCATCAGGTAGCGGGCGTGCTCCCAGTCGGGCTCGCCGAACTCCCAGAACGAGCCGCCCAGGGTGTACAGCCCGCCGGGCGCCATGTTCACCGAGCAGAAGCCGCCGTGGGCGGCGTAATTGACGGTGTCGAACTGCTGTGCGCACCAGCCCGTGAGTGCCTGCGACTGGTCGCGGCCGGTGAAGAACGCCAGCTCGTCCGGGTTGCGCTCCCGGACCGGCGCCAGCCACGACGTGGCGATCTCCATCGCCTCGTCCCACCCGATCTCGCGGAACTCGCCGCTGCCGCGTTCGCCGACCCGCAGCAAGGGCCTGGTGAGCCGCGCCGGCGAGTGGTGCTGCATGATCCCGCTGGCGCCCTTGGCGCACAGCACGCCCTTGTTCACGGGGTGCGAGGGATTTCCCTGGATGTAGCGGATGCCCCCGTCGCGCAGCCACACCTTGATGCCGCAGCGGCAGGCGCACATGTAGCAGGTGGTGGTCTTGACCTCGTCGCCGGGCGAGGGCGAGGTGTCTAGCACGGGTTCGGCCGGGCGGCGGACAGGCATGGGCCCATTGTGCCCGAGCCACCCCCGCGTGGGAGCGGCCACAGGTGGGTGCGGCCACAGGTGGGAGCGGCTACAGCCGCGATTGCGGCTGCGATGCCCAGTGCATCCCGGGATCGCGGCCGTAGCCGCTCCACGGCAGGGCAGGGGCCCCGGCGGAGCGCGGGTCGGGCAGAATGGGCCGGGGCCGGCGCCGCGCCGGCCGAATCGCTTCCGGGATCGCCATGGACCGTTACGAACGCATCCTCACGCTGCACCGCATCCTCGGCAACGCCCGCTATCCGGTGACCGTCGCCCGCCTGCAGGACGAGCTGGGCTGCTCGCGCGCCACGGTGTACCGCGACATCGCGTTCCTGCGCGACGGGCTGATGGCGCCGATCGTGGGCGACGACGCCGGCTTCCGCTACGACCCCGGGGAAAGCGACCGCTTCGAGCTGCCCGGCCTGTGGCTGAGCTCCGAGGAGCTGCACGCACTGCTGGCGGCGCAGCAGCTGCTGTCGCGCAGCGGCGGCGGGGTGCTGTCGTCCGCGCTGGCACCGCTGCAGTCGCGGATCGAGAAGCTGCTCAGCGACCATGCCAGCGGCAAGGCCTGGCCGGTGGAGAGGGTGCGCGTGATCCCGCATCGCACCCGGCGCCTGGACGAGCACCTGTTCCGCAGCGTGTGATACGCCATGCTCGGCCGCAGGCAGCTGGCCTTCGAGTACCGCGCGCGCTCGACCGACGAGACCACCCGGCGCACGGTGTCGCCGCAGCGCATCACCCACTACCGCGACAACTGGTACCTGGACGCCTGGGACCACGAGCGCGAGGGCCTGCGCAGCTTCTCGGTGGACCGGATCGCGCGCGCGCGCGCCCTCGACGAGGCGGCGATCGACGTCGACGAGGGCGAGCTCGACCGGCACCTGGGCGGCGGCTACGGCATCTTCTCCGGGGAGCCCAAGGGCGTGGCCACGATCCTGTTCAGCGCCCGGGCGGCGCGCTGGGTCGCCGACGAGCACTGGCACTCGCAGCAGCAGGGGCGGCACCTGGCCGACGGGCGCTACGAGCTCAAGGTGCCCTACAGCGCGCCGCGCGAGTTGCTCATGGACGTCCTGCACTACGGCAGCGACGCGGAGATCGTCGAGCCGAAGTCGCTGCGCGAGCAGGCGCGCACGCTGCTCGAGCTCGCGCTGTCGAACTACGGCCGCTGACCGGCCGCCGGGTCAGCGCCCGGGCGTCGGGATGGCCGCGGGCTCGAAGCCCAGCAGGCCTTCCTGCGCGGGCACCTGCGGCACCCGGCGCAGCTTGTCGGTGTTGACCCCGTGGCTGCGGATGCGGCGCTCCAGCTCCAGGTAGGCCTCGTCGCCGACGACCTGGGCCCTGGTCAGGATCCAGGCGTGCTCGCGCGCGGGTGAATCCAGCAGCATCCAGCTGCCGTCGGCCGCCGTCTCGAGCACCCGCAGCCGGGTCGGGAGCACGCCCCAGGCGCGCATCTTCCACAGGCGGTTGCCGGGGCCGTCGCGGCGCGCGACCGAGGTGTCGGTCTCCGACGGCTCGGCGAAGCCCTCCCGCCAGCTCCGCGTGACCGTGACCCGGTCGCCGCCGCCGTCGGCGAGGTGCAGGCGCGAGGCCACCCGGCCACGCTCGCCGAACCACGGAATCCGAGCCGCCACGTACCAGTCGCCGAGCATCGCCTCGAGGGGTGGCGT
>JAAZHF010000330.1 GCA_012510865.1 Gammaproteobacteria bacterium | reverse complement strand
TTGCGGTAGCGGGCGATGAAGGGCACGGTCGCGCCTTCGTCGAGCAGGCCGACGGCGGACTCCACCTGGCTGCGCTGCGCGCCGATCTCCTCGGCGATGGTCTGGGCGATCTTGCGCGCGAGCGCGGGGGACAGGTCAGGCATCACGTTCCTGCATCGTGCGGCGCGGGCCGCGGAACCGCCGATTGTCGCCCCCGCGCGCGGCGCGCGTAACCCGTTGACAGCGCGGCGCGCGCGGGTCAGGCGCGGCGGACCACCGTGCCGTCGTCCGCGCGGCGGCGCCACGGCAGCGGGATGCCGAACAGCATCAGCGCCGCCCAGGCGATGCGGCTGGAGAGGCTTTCGCGGTAGGGCGGCTGCAGTGCGCCCGGCTCCCGCGCGCCGGGCTCCGGCACCGCGGCCGCACGCGCCCCGCGTCCAGCGGAACCGACGTCGCCTTCGTCCGCATCGTCCGCATCCGGCCACGCGTCGGCCGCGAGCGCGTACTCGCCGGCGTCGAGGGCCGCCAGCACGCGCCGCGCATCCGCAACCTGCCCGTCGGGCACGCGCAGCCGCATCCCGCCGATGGCCAGCCGCCACTCCCAGTTCGCGATGGCGGTGCCGCTGTCGTCAAGGCGCGCGGGGATGCCCTCGGCCTGCAGCAGCCCGAGGGCCAGCTGGGCCTCGATCGGATCGGTGAAGGCGGCGACGGTAGTGAACATGGCCGGGCCTACGGTACGCTGCCGGCATGCGCACCGCCATCCTCGCACTCGCCGTGCTGGGCCTTGCCGCCGGCTGCGGCGGCAACCGGCCCCCGGACGCCGCCGCCGCCGCCGGCGTCGATCCCGCGCTTGAGCGCGTAGTCGAGGACTGGCCGCTTCCAGCCACCATGCCCGGCTCGGCCCTGCCCGACCTGGTCGGGGTGCAGGGCCGCACCCTGCTGCTTTCCTGGACCAACTCGCAGGCCGGGCGCCGCCACGCGCTGCAGTTCTCGAGCTACGACGTGGCCTCGGCGCGCTGGGAACGGCGGCCGACGACGATCGCGGTCGGCAACAGCATGTTCGTGAACTGGGCCGACACGCCGCACGTCATGGCCACGCGCGACGGCGCCCTTTGGGCGCACTGGCTGCAGAAGAGCGGCGACGCGCCGTACGCCTACGACATCATGCTCGCGACGTCGCGGGACGGCGGCGGTCGCTGGAGCACGCCGGTCAGCCCGCACGCCGACGGCGCCCGGGTCGAACACGGCTTCGTCTCGATGTGGCCGCGGGCCGACGGCGGCCTGGGCATCGCCTGGCTCGACGGGCGCGGCACCGCGGACGGCGGCCCCATGGCGCTGCGCGCCACCGCCGTCGATGCCGCCCTGCGGATGGAGGCGGAAACCGAGGTCGATGCCAGCGTCTGCGACTGCTGCCAGACCAGCGACGCCGTGACCGCGCGCGGCCCGCTGCTGGTCTACCGCGGCCGCACGCCGGAAGAGGTGCGGGACATCCTCGCCACCCGCCTCGGGCCCGAGGGCTGGACCACACCGGCCCCGGTGCACGCCGATGGCTGGGTGATGGCGGCCTGTCCGGTCAACGGGCCGGCCGTGGCGGCCGAGGGCGAGGAAGCGGTGGTCGCCTGGTACACCGCGGCCGGAGGACGCCCCGAGGTCCGCGCCGCGTACAGCGCGAACGCGGGCGACGCCTTCGCCGCCCCGATCGTGCTCGATGCCGGCGAAGCGGTGCAGGGACGCGTCGCGGTGGCGCTGGCCGACGGCCAGGCCTGGCTGCTGTGGCTGCGCGAGGACGAGGGCGGCCAGTCGCTGTGGCTGTCGCGGCGCTCGCCCGACCTCGCCACCGAGTACCAGCGGATGCAGGTCGCGGCCCCCGCCGGCCGCGGCCGCGGCACCGGCTTCCCGCAGCTCGCGGTCGCGGGCGGCGTCGCCCACGTCGTCTGGACCGACGTCGTCGACGGCATTCCCGGGCTACGCGGCGCCCGCGTGGTCGCGCGCTGACGCCTCAGCGCTCGTGGCGGTAGTTGATCGAGCCGCGGCTTTCCAGCGTGCTCGACTCGATCTCGACGTCGAAGCCCTTGCGCAGCAGGTACTTGAGGGTCAGCACCTGGCCGGTGCCGAGCAGCGAGACGCCGAAGCCGACGTACAGCCTCGGTGACAGCTGCTTGCCGATGCCGAAGACGCTGCTGCCCAGCGCACGCGACTCCATCACGCCGGCGTCGTCCAGCCCGATCTGCTTGCCGAGCTGGCCGGCCAGCAGGCTGCCGCCGGCGTTGAGCGCGGCCGAAGCGGCGTCCAGGTCGCTGGCCTGGCGGCCGCTCAGGCTCGACAGCGGCCGGCCGAGCGCGAGCAGCGCCAGGGCTTCCGACTCGTCGCTGGCCGGGTCGGTCCAGACC
>JAAZHF010000329.1 GCA_012510865.1 Gammaproteobacteria bacterium | reverse complement strand
CACCACGGCGGCGCTGCGGTAGAAGCCCTGCATCATCTTCTCGACGGCGAGGCTGTGCGCGTCGTCGGCGAAACCCAGGCGCTCCGCGAGCGCCTTCTGGTGGTCGAAGCGCAGGCGCTCCTCGGCGCGCCCCGCGACCAGGTGCAGGCCGTAGCGCAGCCGGGCCAGCGCGCGGCGCTCGCGATCCAGCGCCGCGGCCTCGTCCGCGCCGACGTGGCCCAGCGCCACCAGCGGGTCGAGCTCATGGGTACCGAACGCGCGCCGCGCCATCCAGCCCAGCACCTGCAGGTCGCGGATGCCGCCCGGCCCCTCCTTCAGGTTGGGCTCGAGGTTGTCGGAGGTGTCGCCGAAGCGTGCGTGCCGCTGGTCCTTCTCTTCCGCCTTGGCGACGAAGAAGTCGCGCGCGGGCCACGCCCGGTCCGGCGCGATCGCGCGCGCCAGCTCGCTGCGCGCCCGCGCATCGGCCGCGATCGGCCGCGCTTCCATCAGCGAGGTCATCACGGTGATGTCGGCCGCCGCGGCGGTGCACTGCGCCGGCGTGCGCACGGAATGGCTGGCCGCGAGGCCGCAGTCCCAGAGCAGCGCGAACAGGCGCGAAAGGGCCGCGCCGGCCGCATCGTCGGGTTCCCGCCCGGCGAGCACCAGCAGGTCGAGGTCCGAGTAGGGGAACAGCTCGCCGCGGCCGTAGCCGCCGACCGCGAACAGCGCAAGTCCCGCCGTCCGGGGCACGCAGCGCTCCCACGCGGCGGCCACCACGGCGTCCACGGCGCGGGCGCGCTCGGCGGCCAGGCGGAGGGCATCGGCCCCGGAGTCGAACCGCTGCCCCAGGGCGGCGTCGGCGGCCGCCAGCGCGTCCCGGCCCGCCTGGGCCCAGCCGGCGTCGCCGGGGTCGTTCCCGCGGCCCGGCGCTTCGGAAGGCGCGGCCGCGTCCATCTCAGGAATCGTTGTCGTCGCCAGGAAGGCGGGTGAGGATGTCGACGCCGTCCGCGGTCACCGCGACCATGTGCTCCCACTGCGCCGACAGCTTGCGGTCCCGGGTGACGACGGTCCAGCCGTCGGGAAGCAGGCGGGTATGGCGCGAGCCCTCGTTGATCATCGGCTCGATGGTGAAGGTCATGCCTTCCTCCAGCACCAGGCCCTCGCCGGGCCGGCCGTAATGCAGCACCTGCGGGTCCTCGTGGTACACGCGGCCGATGCCGTGGCCGCAGTACTCGCGGACCACGCTGAAGCGCTCGCCCTCGGCGTAGCTCTGGATGGCGTGGCCGATGTCGCCCAGCGTGGCCCCGGGCTTCACCGCCCGGATGCCCCGGAACATCGCCTCGCGCGTGACCTCGACCAGGCGCCGCGCCATCACCGACGGCGTCCCGACGTAGTACATGCGGCTGGTGTCGCCGTGCCAGCCGTCCTTGATGACGGTCACGTCGATGTTGATGATGTCCCCGTCCTTGAGCACCTTCGCGGCGTTCGGGATGCCGTGGCAGATGACATTGTTGACCGAGATGCAGGTCGCCTTGGGGTAGCCCTTGTAGCCCACGTTGGCGGGGGTGGCCTGCTGCACGTTGACGATGTGCTCGTGGCAGATGCGGTCCAGCTCCTCGGTGGTCGCGCCAGGCTTTACGTGCGGCGCGATCATCTGCAGGACCTCGGCCGCCAGGCGGCCGGCGACGCGCATCTTCTCGATCTCTTCGGGGGTCTTGGTCTGGATGGTCATCCGGCAATTATCTTCGATTTCGCCATCGACTTGGCCGCGTGCGCCCACCGCGGCGCCGCCCCGGGCTCCGGAGGGCCGCCGGACCGGGGGCCTCCCACCCGCCGGAGGCGCGGCGCACATTGCGCAGAAGCCGCGACCGCGCTAGAATTCCGGGGCTTTGTCCGCCATTCCGGCGGCCCAGCCGCCCACGACGGGCGCCACCGTCGAATACACACCCGCTGCGACAGCCCGTTCCGGGGTGTCCCGGTCCACGAGGACCGGGAT
>JAAZHF010000328.1 GCA_012510865.1 Gammaproteobacteria bacterium | reverse complement strand
GCGCGGAGCTGGAAGACCTGCGCACCTATACGAGGCACCTCATGGGCCGCATGGAAGCCGACCTGGGCACGGGCCTCGATTGGGTGGCAGTGGATCACTGGAACACCGACAACCCGCACACGCACCTGATCGTGCGTGGGCGCGACGACACCGGCAAAGACCTCATCATCGCGGGCGACTACATCGCCGACGGCTTCCGCCATCGCGCCGCCGAGCTGGCGACCGAATGGCTGGGGCCGCGCACCGAGCTGGAGATCCAGCAGACCTTGCAGCGCGAGGTGGAACAGGAGCGGTGGACGAGCCTGGATCGCACACTCAAACGCGAGCTGGGCGACGATGGCCTGGTGCATGTCGAACGCTTCAACGAACCGCGGCTGCAACGCCAGCGTCTGCTGCTGATCGGCCGCCTGCAACGCTTGCAGCGCCTGGGCCTGGCCGGCGAGATGCAGCCGGGCACCTGGGCCGTCCATGCCGATGCGGAAAAGACCCTGCGCGCCCTGGGCGAGCGTGGCGACATCATCCGCACCATGCAGCGGGCCATGCGCGGCGAGACGCGCGAGCTGGCGGTGTTCGAGCCGAGCCAGGATGCCGACGGAAGCGGCCGAACCATCCTCGGCCGCGTAGCCGCGAAGGGGCTGGCCGACGAGCTGCGCGACCGGGGCTATCTGGTCATCGACGGCGTGGACGGCAAGGCCCACTACGTCACGATCAACGCCCGCGACGAGCTGGCGAACTATCCGACCGGCGCCGTGGTGGAGGCGCGGGGATCGGCCGACGTGCGCGCGGCCGACCGCAACATCGCTGCGCTGGCGAGCGATGGCCTGTACCGCACCGATCATCACCTGGCCGTCGCGCAGGGTCAGGCCGTGCCGGGCCGCGATCCGCAGGAAGTCGTCGCGGCCCACGTCCGCAGACTCGAAGCCCTGCGCCGGGCGGGCATCGTGGAGCGCGTGGCCGAAGGTCTATGGAAGGTGCCGGACGACCTGGCTGAACAGGGCCGCCGCTACGACGCGCAGCGCCTGGGCGGCGTAGCCGTGGAACTGAAATCGCACCTACCCATCGAGCGGCAGGCCCGCGTCATCGGCGCGACCTGGCTGGATCAGCAGTTGATCGGAGGCGGCAAGGGCCTGGGCGAACTGGGCTTCGGCGGCGAAGCCCGACAGGCGCTGCAACAGCGCGCCGACTTCCTCATCGAACAGGGGCTAGCCGAGAAGCGCGGCCCGCGCGTGATCCTGGCGCGCAACCTGCTGGCGACCCTGCGCAATCGGGAGCTGGCCCAGGCCGCCAAGGACATTGCTGCCGAAACCGGTCTGAAGCATCGCCCGGTGGTCGATGGGCAGCGCGTGGCCGGCATCTACCGGCGCTCCGTCATGCTCGCCAGCGGACGCTACGCGATGCTGGGTGACGGCATGGGGTTCAGCCTGGTGCCGTGGAAGCCGGTGATCCCGCACATGCTGGAGGCGTTCATCGCGGGGGATCGTGGTTTCAAGAGGGGAGGGCAGGCAACGCCGAATCCATCGGCGAAGTAAGGCTTGGAGGAAGACCGCTGTGCTTGTCTGCGCTATCCTAGAGGGCGATTGACGATGGAGTTGCCAGAGTCGTCGCCCCTCAAATCCTTCCATCTTCCGCACCAGGCAAAGCTCTTGTCGGATGTCGGTAAAAGCGACGGTAATGGCCCATGTCGATCATCGCAAATCCCTTTACCCACGCGGGCTTGCGTGACCTGTTGATGATCGAGTGGGAATGATCCCACGCTGACAGCGCAAAGAAATAACAAAGCCCGCTTCAATGCGGGCTTCTTTCTTTCCGTCTCGCGCCTCTTCCGTTTGTCGGAGTATTCCTCAAAAATATATTGATATCAAAATAAAAACACACCATCATGCATCTCCGTTTGATGACGGGACTTCAGGGGAGGAAGCAGGTGCTTCGATTTATTGCGATTGCCGCTCTCGTCGTTGCGGCACTCATTCTTGCGCTTTCCGCCTATGCTTTCACTCAACCGGATGAGATCCGTATCGAACGGAACTTGGCTGTTGATGCGCCGCCGGAAGCGATCTATTCGCTGATAACTGATCTGCGGGAATGGCGTCGCTGGTCTCCCTTTGAACAACTCGATCCCGATATGGCGCGCGACTATGGCGGCGCCGAGAAGGGCGTCGGCGCTACCTATGCCTGGCAGGGAGACCGGAATGCAGGCAGCGGCCGCATGGAGATTGTGGACGAGGATTGTGCTTGGGCGTGACCCGCAAGGGGCACGCTTCGCACTTGTGGGCGGGCGGCAGTAAAGCTTACGCCGCACGCACGAGAAGTTCACCGATCTGTACCGCGTTGAG
>JAAZHF010000327.1 GCA_012510865.1 Gammaproteobacteria bacterium | reverse complement strand
TGGCCAGGCGCGCCCGCGGCTGGGCGATCGGGACGAACAGCGCGCCGGGGACCAGGTTGAACTGCATGACGGCGATCCAGGCGCCGGCCGCGATCGAATCCAGCACCATGTGGCGATGCGCGGCGATCATCGGCTCCGGCGAACGCAGCATCACCCGGCGCGCCAGCTGCGGCCAGGCCAGGGCATTGGCGGCCAGCAGGGCCCAGGTCCAGGCCGGCGCCCCGGCCTCGTACAGCACCGCCCCGACCAGCAGCGCGGACAGCGCCGTGCCCAGCGTGCGCACCCGGTGCACGCGTGCGGCAAAGCGCAGTTCGCGCTGGCGGACTTCAGCCTGGCCTGTGAGTTGCATCTGCATGAGGGTGGCCGCCCCGCGGGTTCCGGGCAAGCCGCAGCGCCATCCCAGCGTCGCAAACAGGAACTGCATCACGCACCGCGGCATGAAGGCGGCCCCTGCCGCGCCGTCGAAAGCCGGCGCGAAGCAGCTCGCTGCGACGTCAGCCCGAGGCCGCCTCCAGCGCCTCCCAGCGCGCATAGGCGGCATCCAGTTCGGCCTGCACCCCGGCCATCGTCGCGCCGTGCGCCGCGATGGCGGCGCCGTCGCCGCGGAAGAAGTCCGGATCGGACAGGGTCGCCGCCAGCTCCGCGAGCCGCGCCTCCAGCGCCGCGATGCGCGCCGGCAGCCCGGCCAGCTCGCGCTCTTCCCGGTAGCCCAGCCGGCGGCGCGCGGCCGGGACCGCGGCGGCCGCCGCGGCGTCCGCGGGCGCCCGGGGCGAGGATCCCCCGCTCCCCGCGCGCGCGGCGCCCCCGCGCGCGGCGGGCGGCTCGCGTCCACCGGACTGGCGCAGCCAGTCGCTGTATCCGCCGACGTATTCGCCCACCCGCCCATCGCCCTCCATCACCAGGGTCGAGGTCACCACGTTATCGAGGAAGTCGCGGTCGTGGCTGACCAGCAGCAGGGTGCCCGGGTAGTCGGCAAGCAGTTCCTCGAGCAGCTCCAGGGTCTCCACGTCCAGGTCGTTGGTGGGCTCGTCCATCACCAGCAGGTTGGAGGGCTGCGCGAACAGCTTCGCCAGCAGCAGCCGGTTGCGCTCGCCGCCCGACAGCCGCGTGATCGGCGCGCGCGCGCGCTCCGGCGTGAACAGGAAATCCTGCAGGTAGCCGACCACGTGCTTGCGGCGGCCGCCGACCTCGACGAACTCGAGGCCCTCGGCCACGTTCTCGAGCGCGTTCCAGTCCTCGCGCAGGGTGGCGCGGTACTGGTCGAAGTAGGCGACCTGGAGCTGCGTCCCGACCTTCACTTCGCCCGACTGCGGCGCGAGCTGCCCCAGCAGCAGCTTCAGCAGCGTGGTCTTGCCGCTGCCGTTGGGCCCGATCAGGCCGATGCGGTCGCCGCGCAGGATCGTGGTCGAGAAACCGCGCACCAGCGGGCGCTCGCCGAAGGCGAAGCAGACATCCTTCGCCTCGACCACCTTCCTGCCGGAGGCCCCGGCCTGTGCGGTGTCCATGCGCACGCTGCCGACCTGCTCGCGGCGCTGCGCGCGCTCCACGCGCATCGCCTCCAAGCGTCTCACGCGGCCCTCGTCGCGGGTGCGGCGGGCCTTGATCCCCTGGCGGATCCAGGCTTCCTCCTGGGCCAGCAGCCTGTCGAAGCGGGCGTTCTCCTGCGCCTCGGCATTGAGCCGTTCCTCCTTGCGACGCAGGTAGTTCCCCCAGTCGCCGGGCCAGCTGGTGACGCGGCCGCGATCGATCTCGACGATGCGCGTCGCAAGCGCCCGCAGGAAGCGCCGGTCGTGGGTGATGAACACCAGCGCGCCGGCCCAGCCCTTCAGGAAGCCCTCGAGCCAATCGATGGATTCGATGTCGAGGTGGTTCGTGGGCTCGTCGAGCAGCAGCAGGTCGGGCGCGCCGGCCAGCGCGCGGGCGAGCAGCACGCGGCGCTTCATGCCGCCCGACAGCCGCGCGAAGTCGGCGTCGCCGTCCAGGCCCAGGCGCTCCAGCACTTCGGCCACGCGCTGGTCGAGGGCCCAGCCACCGCCGGCCTCGATCTCGCCCTGCACGCGCGCGAGCGCGTCGGTGTCGACCTCGTCCTGGTGGACCAGGTGGTGGTAGCGGGCCAGCGCCGCGCCGAGGCCACCGAGCCCCCCGGCGACCACGTCGAACACGCTCCCTGCCGCATCGGCCGGGACCTCCTGTTCGAGCCGCGCCACGCGCACCCAGCCCTCGCGGCGGACCTCGCCGTCGTCGGGCCCCAGTTCGCCCGAGAGCAGGCGCAGGAGCGTGGATTTCCCGGCGCCGTTGCGGCCGATCAGGGCGATGCGCTCGCCGGCCTCGATCGACAGATCGACGCCTTCGAGCAGGAGCGGGCCGCCGACGCTGTAGTCGACGGCATTGAGCGTGAGCAGGGGCATGCGTCCATTCTACCGGGGCGCGTCGCCCCGCCCCGCGTTCAGGAGCTGCACGACAGCATCGAGCAGCCGGCCCGGTCGAGCGCCCAGTCCGGGCGCAGCGCCGCGTAGGCGTCGCGACCCGGCTGCTCGCCGTAGGGATCGCGCAGGACGTCGAGCAGCTCGCCGATGCCGGCTTCGTCGCCCGTTTCGGCGCGGTCGATCGCCTGCTGGACCAGGTAGTTGCGCGGCACGAAGCGCGGGTTCGCGGCCCGCATCCGCGCCGCGCGCGCTTCGCGCGGCAGTCCGCCGGCGCGGCAGCGCGCGGCGTAGAGGCGCAGCCAGGCGTCCAGTGCGTCCGCCTCGGCCGCATGCCGTCCGGGATCGTAGAACGCCCCCCGGAGCGGTTCCGCCGACGGCGCGACGGCGTCGACGTCGACCTCGGCCAGCGCCCGGAAGAAGCGGGTCATGTCGGCGCCGGCGCGGTGCAGCAGCGCCTGCAGCCCGCGCATCAGCGCCAGGTCGTCGTCGCCGCAGTCCTCCAGCCCGAGCTTGGCGCAGGCGTTGTCGCGCTCGCACTCGGCCCAGGTCGCGGCGTTGGCGTCGAGGCCGGCCTGCAGCGGCGCGGCTTCTCGGAACAGCGGCGACAGCGCCTGCGCCAGCCGCGCCAGGTTCCAGTGCGCGACGCGCGGCTGCCAGCCGAAGCGATATCGGCGGCCCTGGGCGTCCGTGGTGTTGGGCGTCCAGTCCGGGTCGTAGTCGTCGATCCAGCCGTAGGGCCCGTAGTCGATGGTGAGCCCGAGGATCGACATGTTGTCGGTATTGAGCACGCCGTGCACGAAGCCCACGCGCATCCAGTGTCCGACCAGTCGCGCCGTGCGCACGCAGACCTCGTGGAACCAGGCCGCGAACAGGGCTTCGTCGAAGGCACCCTCGGCGTGCAGCCGCGCCAGCGGCGCGCCGGCGCGGTCGCCCGCCAACCACGGGAAGTCGCGCCAGATGCAGAACCCGGCGAGCGCGCGCAGCAGGCCGGTGTCGCCCCTCGACGCCGGCAGCTCGAAGCTGCCGAAGCGGATGAACGAGGGTGCGACGCGGCAGACGATCGCACCCGGCTCGGGCCGCGGATGCCCGTCGTAGAGCATGTCGCGGACCACGGCCTCGCCGGTGGCGACGAGCGACAGCGCGCGCGTGGTCGGGACGCCAAGGTGGTGCATCGCCTCGCTGCAGATGAACTCGCGGATCGACGAGCGCAGCACCGCGCGGCCGTCGGCGCCGCGCGAGTACGGCGTTCGGCCCGCGCCCTTGAGCTGGAGCTCGTGGCGGCTGCCGTCCGCCGCCAGCGCCTCGCCCAGGCTGATGGCGCGGCCGTCGCCCAGCTGCCCCGCCCAGTGCCCGAACTGGTGGCCGCCGTAATTGGCGGCCCATGGGTCCATGCCCTCCAGCAGCGCGTTGCCGCCGAACACGGCGGCGAACCCGGGGTCGGCCACCTCCCAGGGTTCGAGGCCGAGCAGCGCCGCGACCTCGGCCGAATGCGCGACCAGCCGCGGCGCGGGCACCGGCGTCGGCATCACCCGCGACCAGGCGGCGCCGTGCACCTGGCGCGTGCCCGGTCCCGCCACCGGGTCGCCCGGCAGCTCGCGAAGGAAGGCGTTGTCGAAGCGCAGGGGCATGCGGCCAGTGTGGCAGGCGCGGTGCGAGCGCGCCGTCGGCTTCAGCCGTCGCAGCCCTCGAGGCGCAGCCGCTGGCCGGCGCGGATGGCGTAGGCAGGGGCCTCCAGCCGGTTGGCCCGTGCCAGCGCCCGCGCCTCGCAGCCGTAGCGGCGCGCGATCCCGACCAGGGTCTCGCCGCGGGCCACGCGGTGTTCGCGCGGGACCGCCGGGGCCGCCCGCGGCGCGGCCGCCGCCGTCGGCACGACCTCGATCGGCCCGGTGCGCACGAGCGCGGCGTCGACCCGGCTTCCCATGAGCCGGCTGGCGAGTTCGGCGCGGCGGCCGCGCTCGCACCAGCGCTTGTACAGGGCCGCCATGCGGGTGGTGCCCTGCAGCACCGCACCGGCCGGGATCACCTGGTCGGCCTCTAAGCGGGGATTGAGGTTGCGCAGCTGGCGCATGTAGCCGTGGCGGCTGCCGCTGTCGCCCATGCAGATGGTCAGCTCGTAGATCGAGGCCGGCTTCGTCAGCACGAAGTGCGTCGGCCGCGCCTCCACGCGGGGGAAGCTCAGCCCGTACTCCTTCGGGTGCAGGTACAGCCATGCCGCGGCGATCACCATCGGCACGTAGTCCCGGGTCTCGGCGGGGAACTGCGCGTAGACGTCGGCGTCCCAGAACTGGCGGCCGCCGCTGGCGTCGTGGATGCGCCGCGCGCGCCCTTCGCCGCCGTTGTATGCGGCCAGCCACTTCTCGACCTCGTCGCCGAACTCCGCGTAGCGCTCGCTCAGGTAGATCGCCGCGGCCTCGGCCGAGGCCGCCGGGTCGTAGCGGGTGTCGAATCCGCTGGCGTCGGGACCCAGCCCGAAGCGGCGCCCGGTGGCCGGCATGAACTGCAGCGGCCCGACCGCTCCCGCGCGCGAACCGACGTGCACGCGGCCGGTGGACTCCTTGGCCATGATCCCGAACAGCAGGGCCTCGGGCAGCCCGCGCTTCTCGAAGGCGGGCGCCATCAGGTGCTGCATGTACTGGTAGTTCTCGTAGCTGGTGACCAGCGACACGCGCATGTCGGTCAGCCAGCGGCGGATGCCTTCCTGCACTGCCGGGTTGAACTGCACCATGCGCACGAAGCGCTGCCCGTCCTCGCTGAGAAGGGCGGCGGCCGCGGCGCCCTCGGGCACGTCCCCGGTGGGCAGGTCGCCCTCGGCCGGCGCATCCGGGTCGAATCCGTCGCCGTCCCCGCCGGCCGCCGCGTCGGCCTGCGCCTTCAGCAGGCGGTTCCAGGACGGCAGCAGGGACGCCACCTGGCAGCCGCGCTGCTTCTCGCAGGCCAGCAGGATGTCCTCCATGTCCTCGAGCGCGGCGTCGCCCTCGGCCTGTGCGGCGGGATCGGCGTTGGCGGCCTTGACCAGCGCCTCGGCATAGCGCGCCTCGGCCGCGGCCATGCGTTCGGCGAGCCCGGTGGCGGCGGCGCGGTCGCGCCTGGACTGGGCGGAGGCATCGGGCACGTGGAGGAAGAGGGCCGCGACGGCGATCGCGAGCGCGAACCGGCGGAGGACACTGGCATGTGGGGGCATTCGGAGACCGCGGACTGCAACTTCGATCCGGCAGGGTAGCGAGCGCGGGTCGCGATCGCAAAGCCCTCCGCCCGACCGCCGGGCCTGCGCTTCTGGCTAGAATCGCGGCTCCACGCACAGGAGCCCCCATGGACCCGATCCTCGTCGGCAAGGCCGTCACCCGGCCGGACTCCCTCCCGGAGACCGGCGGCCGCGTCTTCCTGCAGCCGAAGTTCGGCAACCGCCACGGGCTGGTCGCGGGCGCCACCGGCACCGGCAAGACGGTGACCCTGATGACGCTCGCCGAGGGCTTTTCCCGGATCGGCGTGCCGGTGTTCCTCGCCGACGTGAAGGGCGACGTCGCGGGGCTGGCGGTGCCCGGCGAGATCGGCGACCGGCTGCGGGAGCGCGCGGCGTCGATCGGCGTCGAGGCCTATGCGCCCGAAGCCAGCCCGGTGGTGTTCTGGGACATCTACGGCAAGGCCGGGCATCCGGTGCGGACCACGGTCAGCGAGATCGGCCCGACCCTGCTGGGGCGCATGCTCGAGCTCAACGACACCCAGTCGGGCGTGCTCGACATCGTGTTCAAGCTCGCCGACGACCGCGGCCTGCTGCTGCTCGACCTGGCCGACCTGCGCGCCCTGCTCGGCCTCGTCGCGGACGAGCGCAAGGCGGTGTCGACGCAGTACGGGCTGGTCAGCACGCCCTCGATCGGCGCCATCCAGCGCGCACTGCTGCGACTGGAACAGGAGGGGGGCGAGGTATTCTTCGGGGAGCCGGCGCTGGAGCTGGCCGACCTGATGCGGACCACGCCCGACGGCCGCGGCGTGATCGGCATCCTGGCCGCCGACCGGCTGATCCTGAAGCCGCGGCTGTACTCGAGCTTCCTGCTCTGGCTGCTGTCCGAGCTGTTCGAGACCCTGCCCGAGGTCGGCGACCTCGACAAGCCGAAGCTGGTGTTCGTCTTCGACGAGGCCCACCTGCTGTTCGACGACGCGCCGCCGGCGCTGCTGCAGCGCATCGAACAGGTCGTGCGCCTGATCCGATCCAAGGGCGTGGGCGTCTACTTCTGCTCGCAGTTCCCGGACGACGTGCCCGACAACGTGCTCGGCCAGCTCGGCAACCGCGTGCAGCACGCGCTGCGTGCCTACACCCCGCGCGACCAGAAGGCCGTGCGCACGGCGGCCGAGACCTTCGTGTCCAATCCCGGCTTCGACGTCGCGGACGCCATCGGCCGGCTCGGCACCGGCGAGGCCCTGGTCTCGACGCTGCAGGGCAAGGGCGCCCCGATGCCGGTCGAACAGACCCTGGTCGCGCCGCCGCGCTGCCGCATGGGCGCGATCACCGACGCCGAACGCGAGCGCGTGCGCGCCGGCAGCCCGGTGGGCGCGAAGTACGACACGCCGGTGGACCGCGAATCGGCCTTCGAGATCCTGGCGAAGAAGGCCGAAGGGCTTTCGGCGCATGCCGACGCCCCGAAGGCGCGCACCGCGAAGCAGGACGAGGAGGCCTCCGGCGGCGGCTTCGCGCAGTCGATCCGGGACGCCGTGTTCGGGACGAAGCGCCGCCAGGGCATGGTCGAGGCCATGGCCAAGCAGACCGCGCGCACGGTGGGCAACCAGATCGGCCGCCAGATCCTGCGCGGGATCTTCGGCGGCATCACGGGCCGGAAGTGAGCGGCGGGCACGCACGCCGCGGGGGCCCGCGGCGCGGACGGCGCTAGGCGATGTCGCGCTGGCGCCCGCCCCCGGAGAAGTCGACGGCGCTGGTCACGCCGGAGGGACATGCGCGCCTGAAGGCCGAGCTGGACGAGCTGTGGCGGATCCGCCGCCCCGAGGTGGTGCGCGCGCTCGCCGCCGCCGCGGCCGAGGGGGACCGCTCGGAGAACGCCGAGTACACCTACCGCAAGAAGCAGCTCGGCGAGATCGACCGCCGGGTGCGCTACCTCAGCAAGCGCCTGCAGGTGCTGCGCGTGGTCGATGCGCCGCCCAGCGATCGCGGTGCCGCGTACTTCGGCGCCACGGTGGAGCTCGAGGACCTCGCCAGCGGCCGGACCGCGCGCTACCGCATCGTCGGCCCCGACGAGACCGACGCCGCGCGCGGCTGGATCAGCATCGATTCGCCGCTGGCGCGCGCGCTCCTGAAGAAACGGGTGGACGACGAGTTCGAGGCCGGACTCCCCGGCGGCCCGCGTCGCTTCGCCGTGCTTTCCGTGGCCTACCCGCCTCCCGGATCCCCGACCCCGTAGGAGCGGCTACAGCGCGGCGCGCGCTCAGTACTCGACTTCCCCGTACAGGTCGTGCTCGTCGCTGCCCATGATGCGGACATCCGCGAACTCGCCGGGCCGCAGGCCGGCGTCACGGCCATCCTGCACCTGCACCAGGCCGTCGATCTCCGGCGCGTCGGCCATCGAGCGTGCGATCGCGAGCTCGCCGTCGATGGCGTCGACGATGCAGCGCTGCACCGTGCCCACCTTCGCCTCCAGGCGCTGCGCGGAGATCTCCGCCTGGCGCTCCATGAAGCGCGCCAGGCGCTCCTGCTTCACGTCCTCCGGCACCGGGTCGGGCAGCAGGTTGGCCTCCGCGCCCTCCACCGGCGAATACGCGAAGGCACCGACGCGATCGAGCTGCGCCTCGTCGAGGAAATCGAGCAGCGATTCGAACTCCGCTTCCGTCTCGCCCGGGAAGCCCACGATGAAGGTCGAGCGCACGGCCAGCTCCGGGCAGGCGGCGCGCCAGGCCTGCACGCGTTCCAGCGTGCGCTCCACCGCACCCGGCCGCTTCATCAGCTTCAGGATCCGCGGGCTGGCGTGCTGGAAGGGGATGTCGAGGTAGGGCAGCAGGCGCGGCGTGCCGTCGGCCCTGCGCTGCGTCATCAGCTCGATGACGTCGTCGACGTGCGGGTACGGGTAGACGTAGTGGAGCCGGACCCAGGCGTCGAGTTCGGACAGTCCCTCGCACAAGGCCTTCATGCGGGTGGCGTACTCGCGGTCGCGCCAGGTGCGCGCGGCATAGCGCAGGTCGACGCCGTAGGCCGAGGTGTCCTGCGACACCACCAGCAGCTCGCGCACCCCGCCGCGCACCAGGCGCTCGGCTTCGCGCAGCACCTCGTCGACCGGGCGCGACGCCAGGTCGCCGCGCATGGACGGGATGATGCAGAAGCTGCAGCGGTGGTTGCAGCCTTCGGAGATCTTCAGGTACGCGTAGTGCTTCGGGGTCAGCTTGACGCCGTCGGCATAGTCCTCGCCCGAGAGGCGCGGCGCCGGGATGAGGTCGACGAAGGGGTCGTGGCGCGGCGGCAGGGCTTCGTGCACCGCCGCCATCACGCTGGCGTAGTCCTGGGGGCCGCTGATCGACAGCACGCCCGGAGGTGCCTCCCGGATCACGTCGGCGCGCTTACCCAGGCAGCCGGTCACGATCACGCGGCCGTTCTCGGCCATGGCCTCGCCAATGGCGTCCAGGGACTCCTCCACCGCCGAGTCGATGAAGCCGCAGGTGTTCACCACCACCACGTCGGCGTCTTCGTAGCTGGGCGAGAGCGCGTAGCCCTCGACGCGCAGCTGGGTGAGGATGCGTTCGGAGTCGACCAGGGCCTTGGGGCATCCAAGGCTGACGAAGCCCACGCGGGGCGAGGTTGGGGCGGCGGAGTCGTTCAGGCGCGGGCGGCGGCTGTGCTGGTCCGCGCAACGGCGGAGGGAGAGGGGACTTCGCGCGGCGATTGTAGCCGGGGGCTAGAATCGACCCGAGGCCGGGACGCGCCCGGGCCGGTCCGGAGGCAGCGATGGGTACCCGCGTCACGCTCGAGGTTCCAGCGATCGGCCAGGTCGGCGGCTGGCTGGCGAGGCCCGAGGCCGCGCCGCGCGGCGGACTGGTGGTCGTGCAGGAGATCTTCGGCCTGAACGCGCACATGCGCGCCGTCACCAGCCGCTATGCGCGTGACGGCATGCTCGCGCTGGCGCCGGCCCTGTTCGACCCGGTCGAGCGCGACGTGGAGCTGGGCTACGACGAGGCCGGCTTCGAGGGCGGCCGCGCCCTGGCCTCGGCGCTCGGCTTCGAACGTGCGCTTGCCATCGTCGAGGCCGCGGCGGAGCAGCTGCGGACCCTGCTCGCCGAGGAGGCGCCGGGCCGCCGGGCCGGCGTCGGCGTGGTCGGCTTCTGCTGGGGAGGCACCGTCGCCTTCCTCGCGGCGACCCGCCTCGGGCTGCCGGCGGTCAGCTACTACGGCGCGCGCACCGTGCCCTTCCTCGATGAAGAGCCGCGGGCGCCGGTGATGTTCCACTTCGGCGCGCGCGACCACAGCATCCCCGACTCCGATGTCCAGGCCCACCGGCGCGCCCTGCCCGGGGCCGACATCCACGTGTACGACGCCGGCCACGGCTTCAACCGCGACGTCGACCCGCGCCACCACGACGAGGCCAGCGCGCGCCTGGCGCACGCGCGCACCCTCGACTTCCTGCAGAGCGCCCTCGCCTCCCCCGGCACCGGAAGGAGCCCGCCATGACCCGCCATCGCGCCCCGCCTCCGGGGCCCTACGCGCTGCATCCGCAGCTGGCCGCGGACAGCCATCCCCTGGCCACGCTGGAGCTCTGCGACCTGCGGCTGATGGACGACAGCAACTACCCCTGGCTGGTGCTGGTGCCGCGGGTCGCGGACGCGCGCGAGCTGCTCGACCTGGACCCGGCGCAGCGCACCGTCCTCGTCGAGGAAGTGGCCCGCGCCGAACGGCTGCTGCGCGACGCCTGCCGCCCGCACAAGCTCAACGTCGCGATGCTGGGCAACCTGGTGCCGCAGCTGCACGTGCACGTCATCGCGCGCTTCGAGGACGACCCGGCCTGGCCCGCGCCGGTGTGGGGGCGCGTCGCGGCCCGGCAGTACTCGCCGGAAGCCCTGGTGGAACGGGTGGGCAGCCTTTCCGCGCTGCTCGGCGGCACGTCGGACGGGGCATAGCCGCCCGCCGGTTTCAGCCGCCGGGCGCCAGCCAGGAAAACGGGGCCCAGGGCAGGTTGCGCGCGAGCGCGAAACCGATCACCAGCACCGCCCATGCGCGGGCATCGAGCAGCCGCCAGCGGCGCGTGTCCCCGCCGGCCGGACGCCAGCCCGCGCGGTCGGCCAAGCGCAGCGCGATCGCCGGAAGGGCCAGCACCAGCAGCGGGTTCATCGCCAGCGCGGCGGCGAGGTCGAAGTGCGCCAGCGCGTGCATCGCGCGGGTCGCTCCGCATCCCGGGCAGTAGAGACCCGTCGCCCAGTGGAACGGGCAGGGCGGAAGGCCGCTGCCGGGACGGGTCGGGTCGACGAAGCGCAGCAGGACGGCGCCGGCGAGCCCGGCGCCGGCCAGGCCCAGGACGGGCCCGGCCTGCGCGATGCGTTGCTCAGTAGCCCGCATCCGCCAGGACGCCGATCACGGCGAACATGAAGTACAGGGCGCCGAAGACGAGGCCCAGGCCCAGCGAGACCCAGCTCCAGGTCTTCGCGTTGGCCGACGAGCGCAGCGCGCCCGCGTAGTCGCCGCTGGCGTACTTGCCGTCGACCTGCGCCGCGAAGACGATCGCGGCGATGCCGGTCGGCAGGCAGCACAGGAGCGTGGCGAGGATCGCCCACACCAGGTGGTTCGGCGGCTTCGGCGGGGCCGCCTCGCGCGGCGGCGGGGCCGCGGGTGCCGGGCCTTGGCCGGTGGCCGGGGCCGTCGCGAGCGCCGCGCCGCAGTTGGTGCAGTTGGCGCCGGCCGGCGTGTTGTCGTGTCCACAGTTCGAGCAGTGCATCGTCCATCCCCCCTCTGGGCAAAGAGCGAATGGTAGCGGATCGAAGGTCTGTAAAACCGCCGGCGCCCCGGGCGGCTCGGATCGATCAGGTGCGCGGGAGGGTGACCCCGGTCTGGCCCTGGTACTTGCCGCCGCGGTCGCGGTACGAGGTCTCGCAGACGTCGTCGGCGTCGGACTGGAAGAACAGCATCTGCGCCACGCCCTCGTTGGCGTAGATGCGCGCGGGGAGCGGCGTCGTGTTGCTGAACTCCAGGGTCACGTGGCCTTCCCACTCGGGCTCGAGCGGGGTCACGTTGACGATGATCCCGCAGCGCGCGTAGGTGCTCTTGCCCAGGCACACGACCAGGGTGTCGCGCGGGATGCGGAAGTACTCGACGGTGCGTGCCAGCGCGAACGAGTTCGGCGGGATGATGCACACGTCCGACTCGACGTCGACGAAGCTCTTCGGGTCGAAGTGCTTGGGATCGACGATGGTCGAGTTGATGTTGGTGAAGACCTTGAACTCGCGCGAGCAGCGCACGTCGTAGCCGTAGCTCGACGTGCCGTAGCTGACGATGCGCTCGCCATTGGCCTGCTTGACCTGGCCCGGCTCGAAGGGCTCGATCATGCCCTGCTCCTCGGCCATGCGGCGGATCCAGCGGTCGGACTTGATGCTCATGCGTCTCCCGGGTGTGCGACGCCCCGCTCGGCGGCGGGGCAATGCGCGATTGTAGGGAAACGGCCCGGGCGCGGCACCCGCGCCGGCGAGGCTAGACCAGGGAGGCCGAGATGCCCGCCGGCGCGCGCGGGCGCCTGGACAGCGCGGCGGCCACGTTCGCGGCCAGCTCGCGGTAGGCGGCCGCCGCGGCCGAGTCCGGGGCCGCCAGCACCACCGGGGTGCCGGCGTCGCCGTGCTCGCGAATCTGCCGCTCCAGCGGCAGCGAACCCAGCAGGGGCACGCCGTACTGGGCCGCCATGCGCGCGCCGCCGCCCTCGCCGAACACGTGTTCGGCGTGGCCGCAAGCGGGGCACACGTGCACCGCCATGTTCTCGACCAGGCCGAGCACCGCCACGTCGACCTTCTCGAACATCCGGAGTCCCTTGCGGGCGTCGAGCGTGGCCACGTCCTGCGGCGTGGTGACGATGATCGCCCCGGCCACCGGGATCTTCTGGGCCAGCGTCAGCTGGATGTCGCCGGTCCCCGGGGGCAGGTCCACCACGAGGTAGTCCAGCCCTTCCTCGCCGCCCCAGCGCGTGTCGTTGAGGAGCTGGGTCAGGGC
>JAAZHF010000326.1 GCA_012510865.1 Gammaproteobacteria bacterium | reverse complement strand
TTCGCCGCTGCGGCCGAAGTTGTCGGCCGTGGTGTCGCCGCAGGTCGCCGTGGTGTCCGCGCTCGCGGTGCTGTCGCCGGAGTCGGAGTCGGCGTCGTTGCCCGCCATCGCATCGCTGTCGGAGTCGGCGCCCGCGAGGCCCAGGGCGGCCGCGAGGCCGATGGCACCCGCGTCGCCGTCGCGCGCACTGATCGCCCCGGCGTCGCCGCCATCGCCGCCGTCGCCGCCATCGCCGCCGCCGGCGAGCGCAATGCCCCCGAGGCCCGCGCCGCCGTCACCGCCGTCGGCGCTGCCGCCGTTGAGCGCGATGTTCCCCAGCACGAGCACGCTGTTGCCGGTGACCGCGCCAAGGAGGTTGGTCTCGGCGACCGCGGTCGAGGTATTGAACGAGCTGGCGATGCTGGTGGTCGCCGTGCTGTTGTTGTTCGCCGCGGCGTTCGACAGGCCGATGCCCGCCGCGATGCCGTCGTTGTCGCGGCTGTCGCCGCTGCTGTTGTCTTCGGTGTTGGTGGCGTTGTTGTCGCCGGGACCGCGCTCACTCTGGTCATGGTCCTGCGCCCATGCCTGAGCGGACAGGCCGATTCCGAGCAGCACCGCCGCGGCCAACATGCTCTTGCGGATGCGCATTGTCGTTCTCCTAGGGGGGATGTCGCGCCGGCGCGCAGGGGGAGGGTCGACGTGCGCCGGTGCGGCCCCGTCTGATGCAGGTTCGGTGCCAGAGTCCCGGGAACGATTGCAAGCGATTGAAGCAAAAGGACTTGTGCGCGGATGACAGGACCGGGAGCGCGGGCACGGGCGGCCGTCGGTACGCCCGGCGGCGAAAAGTGTTCCATCCCTGCAACATCGGCTCGCGCATTCATCGCGACGCGCGCGCGCCGGAAGGCCTGCGCGGCGCGGCGGTACGTGGCCGCGGCAGGGCCGGCGTCCCCGCCCCCGATGTTTCAATCCGGACAATCGCCGCCTCGGCGGCGTGGCCGCCCGCGCCGGCCGCTCAGCGGCCCGCGGCGGCCCGCACCTCGAAGTCGGCGCTGAAGCTGCGTCCGTCCGCCAGCACGAACTCGATCCGCGCAAGGTCGCCGGCGTCCAGCGGCTCCACCGGCTGCATCAGCATCAGGTGCAGGCCGCCCGGCCGCAGCTCGACCCCGACGCCTGCGGGCACCGCCAGCGAGGGCACCTCCCGCATCCGGCTGACGCCGTCCACCACCCGGGTCTCGTGCAGCTCGACGCTGCCGAAGGCCTCGCTGCGCGCGCCGACGATCGCGGCGTCGCCGGCGCATGGATTCTCGATGCGGGCGAAGCCGCCCATCATCGGCATCGGCACCGGGGGCGCGCGCAGCCAGCCGTCGACGACGCGCGGCGCACAGGCTGTTTCGGGGGCAGGGCCGCCCGCGGCGGCAACGGCGGGTGCCACGGCCGGGGCCAGCGTCGTGCACAGCAGCAGCGCGGGAGCGAGGATGCGGAGACGGATCGACATGCGGCCTATCATAGCCGTCCCTTCACGGCGCGCAGGCTGGGCACGCATGGCCACCCTCATCGACACCATCGCGCACGGCGCGGTCACCGAACTGCGCCTTGCGCGTCCACCGGTCAATGCACTCGATCCGGCGCTGTGTCGCGCGCTGGCCGCGGCCGTGCCGTCGGCGGTGGACGCCGGTGCACGGGGCATCGTGCTTTCGGGCGGCGAGAAGGTGTTCTCCGCCGGCCTCGACGTCCCGCACCTGCTGTCGCTGCAGTCGCGCGAGGCCCTGGGCGCGGCATGGTCCGACTTCCTCGCCGCCGCGCGCGCGCTGGCCGCCTCCGCGGTGCCGGTCGCGGCCGCGATCACCGGGCACTCCCCCGCCGGCGGCTGCGTGCTGGCGCTGTGCTGCGACTACCGGGTGATGGCCGAAGGCCCGTTCCGGATCGGGCTCAACGAGACCCAGGTCGGGCTGGTGGTCCCGAAGGGGATCCAGCACCTGATGCGCCGCGCGGTCGGCATCCAGCGCGCCGAGCGGCTCCTGGTCGGCGGCGAGATGGTGGAAAGCGCGCGCGCGCTTGCGATCGGGCTGGTCGATGAACTTGCGGCCCCCGGCCACGTGGTCCCGCGCGCGGTCGCCTGGCTCGAGGCCCTGCTCGCCCTGCCCCGCGAACCCGTCCTGCAGACCCGTGCGATCGCCCGCGCCGACCTGCGCGCGGCGCTGGACGGCATCGACATGGACACTTTCGTCGACGCGTGGAACGCGCCCGACACCCAGGCCGGCCTGCGCGCGCTGGTGGCGCGGCTGGGCAAGTAGCGGGCGCTCAGCCGCCGCCGGTGGCGACCGGCCGCGCCGGGTCCTCGATCCAGCCGCTCCACGACCCGGTATACAGCCCGGCGCCGTCCAGGCCCGCGTGCGCCATTGCGAGCAGGTGGTGGCAGGCGGTGACCCCCGAGCCGCACATGGCGACCATGGCGCTTGCGGGACGACCGTCGAGCAGCCGCCCGAACTCCGCGGCAAGCACCGGCGCCGGCTTGAAGCGGCCGTCCTGCAGGTTGAGCGCGTAGGGGCGCGGGATGGCGCCGGGCACGTGGCCAGCGCGCGCGTCGATGGGTTCCACTTCGCCGCGGACGCGCTCGGCCCCGCGGGCGTCGGCCAGCAGCCCGCCCGCGGCGCG
>JAAZHF010000325.1 GCA_012510865.1 Gammaproteobacteria bacterium | reverse complement strand
GCGCGTAGCTGTCCCGGGCGTCGGCGGTGGCGCCGAGGTCCGCGTAGCTGCCGGCCATGTTGGCCAGCACCGTGGCGATGGCGGGGTGCTCCGGCGGGAGGGCGGCGCGCCGGATCGCGAGGGCGCGCCGGTAGAGCGCCAGTGCGTCCTGGTGCCGGCCCTCGGCATCGGCGAGGGTGCCCTGGGTGTTCAGGGTGTAGGCGAGGTCGGGGTGGTCCGGGCCGAGCGCGGCCTGTTCGGCTTCGGGCAGGGCGTCGAGCTCGTGGCGGACCAGGGCGAGCGCGGCGAGGGCTTCGGCGGTGTCCGCGTGCGCGGGGCCATGGGCGCGGGCGCTGGTCCGGTAGGACTCTTCGAGCCACGGGAGGGCGCGGTCGAGCTGGCCCTGCTGGCGGTGCAGTTCGCCCAGGTTGCCCATGGCGGCGGCGAGGTCGGCGGGGTCGGCGTCGGGCGTGCGCTGCAGCGTGGCCAGCGATGCCTCGAAGGCCGCCGTGGCTTCGGGGAAGTGGCCAAGCGCAAGCTCGGCGGCCGCGTGCAGGCCCAGCGCCGCGCCGGCTTCACTGGTGTCGGGGCCGAGCGTGGCGGTCGCGCTGGCGTGGGCCAGCCGCGCCAGTCGGGACGCTTCGGCGTAGTCGCCACGCTCGTAGGCCTGCCCGGCCTGGGCGTACGCGAGGTCCCATGGCTCGGAGACGAAGGCGTCGGCGTCGGCGACGGCTGGAGTCGGGTCGTCGGCCGCAGGGGCCAGGGATTCGTCCGCGGTGCGATCCGTGCTCGCGCATGCGGACACCAGGCCTGCGACGAGGAGCGCGAGCGTCGCGGCGCCCGGCGGCCGTCGCCGCGATGCACCCGTGCCCGCTCCCTGGTCCGTCCGATGTCCCATGCCGATCCCCTTCCCCTGGTTCCCGGGACATCCTAACGCCCGCGGAGGGATATGCTCAGCCCCAACGACCGGGAACCGCCATGCCACCCCGTCCACCGACCGTGCCGGCCTTCCTGGCCGCCCTCGAACATCCGCACAAGGCCGGCATCGAACGCCTGGGCTGGCGTCGGAGCGCGCGCTGGCGGAGCACGAGGCCGCGGTGCTCGACATCGTGCGCCAGTGGATCGCGCAGCTCTGAGCGTGGGGTCCGCGGCACCGTGGCGCCGCGCCGGGCTATGCTCGGGCACGGGACGGCGGGGCAGGTCGACTGACGGAGGTTGAAGATGCTCGAGTTCATCCAGTCCCCCGACGACGTGGTCGCGGTGTCCATCGCAGAGAGGGTCACCGGGGAGGACCTCGCGGCCGCGATGGACCGCCTCGATGCCTGCCTGGCCGCCCACGACCCGGTGCACGTGTTCGTCGAAACCCGTGCGCTGGAGGCGATCGAGGTCAGCGGCCTTGGGGCGCACATCGCGCGGGCGATGCCGCTCTTCGGCAAGCTCCGCAGCTTCGGGCGGGTGGCCGTGGTGGCCGACCAGGCCTGGGTCCGCGCGGGCACGCGGATCGAGAGCGCGCTGCTGCCCTTCGTGGGCTACCGGGTGTTCAAGCCGGACCAGCGTGACGAGGCGCTGGCCTGGGTGCTCGAAGGCTCGTCCGTGGACGGAACTCCGTGACGCGCGCGCCGCCGAGGCGGTGCCTCGCCGGGCGCTGAGCGGCGCGGTCGTGGTCCCTGCCGGCCCGCTGTCCATCGCGCCACTCCAGCAGGGGGCGGTCGACGAGGCCGCGCGGCTGCTGGCCCGCAGCATGCGCGACACCCCCCTGCACCGGCGCGTGTTCGGCAGCGACGAGGCGCGGCTGGAGCCGCTGCTGGCGGCCGCGTTCGCGCGCCTGCTCGGGCGGCAGCTGCGCGTGGGCTGCGTGCTGGCCGCCCGCGAGGGCGATCGGCTGGTGGGCGTGGCGGCCATGGTCCCGCCGGGCCACTGCCGGCCGCCGCTGCGCGAGGCGGGGGCGCTGCTGGCGGTCCTCGCGCGCGGGCGCGCGCTCCACCGGCTGCCGCGGATCGGGCGCTGGCTGTGCACCTGGGCGCGGCACGATCCACGCTCCGCGCACTGGCACATGGGCCCGGCGGCGGTCGATCGCGCGCACCAGGGGCGGGGCGTCGGCACCGCGCTGATGGCGGCCCTCTGCGAACGCCTCGACCGGCTCCAGGGCGTGGGCTACCTCGAGACCGACAAGCCCGGGAACGTGCGGCTCTATCGGCGCGGTGGATTCGAGGTGGTCGCCAGGCGGCGGGTGCTCGGCGTGGACAACTGGTTCATGCAGCGGCGCCCGAGCGGCCCGGTGCCGGATCCTCACTCCATCGCCGGGTTGCGCAGCGGCGACAGCGTCGACAGGTCCACGCCCGACTCGATCGCGACGATGCGCTCCTCGACCCGGGCGCGGAGGTCGGCGTCCACCGGCATCTTGTCCTGGTCCAGCGGGCGGCGGTAGGCACGCACGGCGGCGGCGCGGTCGCCCAGGCGCACGTAGGCGTTGCCGAGTTCGATGCCGACGCTCGTCGACTGCGGCATCAGCGCCGCGACTTCCTCGAGCCTGCGCGCCACCAGCGCCCAGTCCTGGCCGCCGTCCTTGTAGATGTACTCGAAGACCTTGCCCGACATGCTGTCGGCCCGGGTGCGCGGCAGCACCTGGCGTCCCCGCCACACCTCCGCATGGCCGAACTGCGCGACGCGCTCCAGGCCGTGGAAGACCTCGGCGGGGTCCCAGTCCCAGGACGGCCAGGCGCGTCGGCTGGAGCGGGTGTAGACGAACCAGCCCTCGTAGCGGCCTTCGACGTTGTCGTCGTGCAGGCTCTCCACGCGCCGGCGGTAGTTGAAGCCCGCGGCGCGCATCTGCTCTTCGCCGACCCAGTAGCTGGAGTAGAGCGGGAGGCCCGAGGGCCCTACCACGCGGTCGTGGAAGGCGCGCAGCTCGCCGAAGCGCTGGCCCAGGTCCAGGCCTTCGTTGGCGAAGTAGTCCCAGGCGCCTTCGCTGCCGCCGACGAGTTCGTTGTGGTATTCCCAGGCGCGCTTTTCGCCCAGCGTCATCGCGAGCCCGGCGGCCAGCAGCAGGCCGACCAGGGCCAGGCGTGCGCCCGATGCCGGCGTGGCCGGTGCGCGCCGTGCCCAGGCCAGCGCGACCGCCGCGCCGGCGGGGATCGACAGCGCCACCAGCACCGGCATGGCATGGCGCACGCCGCCCCAGACGCCTTCGGAGCCGATCAGTGCGGCCAGGTAGGCGACCGTGCCGCCGGACACGCTCCACAGCGCCCAGCGGGCCTCGCGCGACAGCCCCGCGCGCCAACGCAGCAGCATCCCCATGCCGAGCACCGACAGCAGCAGCAGCGCCAGCGGCAGCTTGGACAGGAGCACCAGGGGCCAGCTGAACCACGGAGCATCGCCGTCGTACACCTTGCCCCAGACCAGGTGCTGGCTGCTGCCGCGGCCCTCGACGCCGGTGCGCACGGTGTCGGCCAGCCCCCACAGGTAGCTGCGCGGCAGCAGGCGCGCGCGGTCGGCGAAGGTGATGCCGGCGCGCCATCGCGTGCTGCCGACGTCGGCGACCTTGTCGGCGAGGCTGCGGTTGAAGCCGTCGCTGCCGTCGGGACCGGCGTGGAAGTGGAAGCCGTACTGCGCCCACAGCACCGCCACGCCCAGCAGCCCGGCCAGCAGCGCCTTTCCCAGCCGCGCGAAGGCGGCGCGGGGCCGCCCGCGCAGCGCCGGCAGCAGGGCCGCGACGGCGACCACGGCCACGATGCCGGCGATCCCGGCCAGCGCCGAATGCTTGGCGCCCAGCGCCAGTCCGAGCGCCAGCCCGAAGGCCGCGACCCGGCGCCAGCGCCAGTCCTCGGCCATGCGTCCGCCGCAGACCGCGGCGATGAGCAGGGCCAGGCCCACCGGGAGATCGGTCATCACCACCGGCATGTGCGCCGCGACCGTCGGCTCGATCGCGAGGAAGGCCAGGCTGCCCAGCGCCCACGGCAGGCCGAACACGCGCCACAGCAGCAGGCCCAGCGCGAGCAGCAGCAGGCCGTGCAGGCTCCACATCGCGCCCCGTGCGAAGCGCTGCGCGCGCGCGGCGTCGTTGTCGAAGAACAGGGTCTCCTCGACCAGGTTGCGCTCCTGCAGCTTTTCCTCCAGCACCGGCGTCGGCCGCAGCCTGAAGTCGGCCGGCATCGCCGCGCCGACCCAGAGCTTGGCCAGCGGCGAATGCTCGGAATTGAGGCGGAAGTCGCCGCTGCGTACGTTCGAGGCGCCGGAGACCACATGCCAGGGCTCGTCGCTGGTGAAGGAGTCCAGCCGCGTGCCGAGGTGCGAGCGGCCGATGCCGAGCAGCACCAGGACGACCAGCAGCAGGATCCCGAGGGCACGCTCGTAGTTGCCGGATGGACGGGCGTGTCGGGTGGGTGTCCGCATTGAGCCACCGCCTTGGGCTGGATCCCAGGAGCAACGGCCCGCGGACGGCGCGGCGGCCAGCGTGCGCACCGGGGTGCGCGGGAGGCGGTCCGGCGGCTCAGCTC
>JAAZHF010000324.1 GCA_012510865.1 Gammaproteobacteria bacterium | reverse complement strand
GTGCACGCTCACCGACAGCGCCGAGCAGGACGACCACTGCCTGCGCATCTACAACAAGGCGCTTCTGTACCTGGTCGCGCGCGCGTTCGAGAAGCAGCCGCGCAGCTGGATCGACGGCCGCCTGCGGCAGGGCACGCCGCTGGCGGGCATGGCCCGCTTCATCGATGCCGCGACGCCGGCCGACCAGGCCTGGGGCCACGAGCGCGTGCACGACGTGATCCGGCGCGGCCGGCTGTCCTGGGTGCAGGCGCCCAACGACCGGCCGGCGGGCGACGCCGGCGCCTCGCGCGCGACCACGCACGGCGGCTTCGACGACGATCCGGCCACGGTACAGGCGCTGATCGCCTTCATCCTGGGGCGGCAGGCGCCGGATGCCGACGTGGAGGTGGAACCCACGGCCGGCGCGCGCCGGTCGCACCGGGAACGCGTGCGGGACGCGCTGGACGAGCCGGATCCCCGGGCCTGAGCCCGGCGGAGCGGCCGCGGCATTCACGGAGCGCGGCATGCGGTGTGCTTAGATGGCGGCCCGGCGCCATGCTGCGCCCCTCGGGCCCTTCCATGCCGCCACGCACCGATCCTGCCCCCGTGGGCGCCCTTGGCGCGCTGCGCGCCGCGACCCGCCCGGCACACGATGCGATCGACGGAGCCTTCCAGGGAGGCCTCCGCACTCCCCAGGACTATCGGCGCTACCTCGGTGCGCTGCTGCCGCTGGCGCGCTGGCTGGATGCCGCGTGGTGCCACGACTGGCCGCCGCACCTGGCCTGCTGGCACGACCCCGGGCGGGTGGACAGCCTGCAGGCCGACCTCGAGGCGCTGGGTGCAGCCGTTCCGCCGCCGGGGCGCATCCCGCCGGCAGGTCCCGCGCAGTGGATGGGCGGCTGCTATGTGATCGAGGGCTCGGCGCTGGGCGCCCGGCTGCTGTCGCGCGACGTCGCGGCGATGCCGGCCGTCGGCGCCGCCGGGCTTCCCCACGGCTTCCTCGACCGCCTGCTCGGGGACCCCGGGCGCTGGCCGCGCTTCCGCACCGCGCTGGGCGCGATGCCCGGATCGGCGCGGCCGGCCCTGCTGGACGGCGCCGCGCTCGGATTCGCGCTGGTCGCCGGCGCCCTCGCCATGGAAGGACACCCCGCACGAACATCGCCGATCCCGGATTCCAGCGCGCCCTCGACGCCTGCGCCGCCGAGCCCATCCACCTCATCGGCGGCATCCAGCCGCCCGGCGTGCTGCTGGTCTTCCACCTGCGCACGCGGCGCGTGGTCGCGGCCTCCGCGAACGCGGCGCCGCTGTTCGAGGCCGACGGCGTCGAGGCGCTGCTGGGCACGGCCATCGAAGAGCTGCTCGACGGGCCGACGCTGCAGGCGGTGGCCGCGGTCGCCGACCCGGCCGAACCCGCCGCGTCGCGCTTCGCCGGCGTGACCAACGCCGGCCCGATGGGCGCGCTGCACGAAGTGTCCGCCCACGCCGTGGACGAGCTGGTGCACGTGGAGCTCGAGCCGGCGCAGGCGCCGCGGCTGGACAGCGGCGACGGCCACGCCGCCATCGCCCGGCTGGACGCCGCGGCGGCCGAGGGCGGCCTGCTGGACGCGATCGCGCGCCAGGTGCAGGCCGTGTCCGGGCACTCGCGGGTGATGGTCTACCGCTTCCTGCCCGACGGCACGGGCGAGGTCGAGGCCGAGGCGCTGGACGGCCCGCTGCCGTCCTACCTGGGCCTGCGCTATCCGGCCTCGGACATCCCGCCGCAGGCGCGCGCGCTGTACGTGCACAACCGCGTGCGGGTGATCGCCGACGTCGCCCACGCGCCGGTGCCGGTGCACCGGGATCCCGCGCTCGGCGAGCCGCTGGACATGCGCTTCGACGTGCTGCGCGCGGTCTCGCCGGTGCACCTGGAGTACCTGCGCAACATGGGCGTGGCGGCGTCGATGTCGGTGTCGCTGGTGGTCGACGGCCGCCTGTGGGGCATGGTGGCCTGCCACCACCACGAACCGCGCCCGGTGAGCGCCCGCGCGCGCCGTGCGCTGGACATGCTCGGCCGCCACGTCTCGATGATCCTGGATGCGCGCGAACTTCGCGCGCGCGTGCGCCGCGAAGACGAGCTGCGCGGCCACCGCGACGAACTCGAACGCCTGCTGCACGAGGCCGCCGATCCGCGCGCGGCCCTGGCCGCGCATCTCGACGTGGTGCTGGCCACGGTCCCCGCGGACGGCGCCGTGCTGTGCACCGGCGGCGAGCGCCCCGCCCGCGGCAGCCTGCCCCCGGCCGCCGGCGTGCCTGCCGCCCTGAAGTGGGCCCGCGACCGCGGCCGCGCCGGCGTCGCCGCCACCCACGTCGCCAGCGACTGGAGCACCGCGCCCGGTCCCGAGGCCGCGGGTCTGCTGGCGGTGCCGCTCGGCGCCGGCCACGACGACTGGCTGCTGCTGTTCCGCCGCGCGCAGCGGCGCACGGTGCGCTGGGCCGGGCGCCCGGACCGCCCGTTCCAGATCGACGCCGACGGCGGCCGCATCGGCCCGCGCACCAGCTTCGCCGCGTGGGAAGAGCAGGTGCGCGACACCTCGGCCCCCTGGATCACGCGCGACCTGGAGCTTGCCCAGCGTCTGCGGCTGGTGGTCGAACGCTACCTCCCGGCGATCCCCGCCGCCCCCGTGCGCGGCGCCGACGCCGAAGACCGGCTGATGGACGTGGAGGCGCGCGAGCAGGCCGAGCGCCTGCGCCGCCTGGCCGACCTGCTGGCCAGCGCACGCCCGGGGCGCGAACGCCTCCGGCGGCTGCGGCCGATGCTGTCGCAGCTGGAGGACGCGCTCGGCGCGCTTGCCGGCGCCGACTAGGGGCGGGGCCCCGGCGCCCGACGCTACAATCGGTGGATCCGTAGCAAGCAGTCGAGTGCAGCATGAGCACCCCCGCCCCCCAGACC
>JAAZHF010000323.1 GCA_012510865.1 Gammaproteobacteria bacterium | reverse complement strand
CTGTGACCGGCGCCGCGAGACGGCGCGGATGCGCCGGCGACCTCGTGCACGGACAGGGGCGGACGGCGGCCGGGCAGATGGGCGCTCAGCCGCGTGGATGATGCCGGTGATGCAGGCGCCGGAGCCCCTCGCGGGCGACCAGGGTATAGATCTGCGTGGTCGACAGGCTGGCGTGGCCCAGCAGGAGCTGCAGGGCGCGCAGGTCGGCGCCGTGGTTGAGCAGGTGGGTGGCGAAGCTGTGGCGCAGCCCGTGCGGGCTCACGCGCGCCGGATCGACGCCGGCGGCGCCGGCATGCCGCTTCACGAGCCGCCAGAAGGCCTGTCGCGTCAGCGGCGCGCCGCGGGCGGTGAGGAACAGCCCGGCCGGAGCGCGCCCCCCGGCGAGTCGCGGGCGCGCGGTGGCGAGGTAGCGCTCCAGCCAGTCCTGGGCTTCGGCACCCAGCGGTACCAGCCGCTCCTTGCGACCCTTGCCAAGCACGCGGAGCACGCCCTGGCGGAGGTTGACCGCGGTGGCCGGGAGGTCCACCAGCTCGCTCACCCGCAGCCCGCAGGCGTACATCAGCTCGAGCATGGCACGGTCACGCAGGCCTTCGGGGCCAGTGGCGTCCGGGGCCGCCAGGAGCCGCTCGCCCTCCGCTTCCGGCAGCGCCCTGGGCAGCAGCCGCGGCAGCTTCGGCGGCTCCAGCAGGGCGGTCGGGTCGTCGGCCCGGAGCCCCTGGCGCACCCGCCAGCCATAGAACGCGCGCAGGGCCGACAGCAGCCGCGCGTTGCTGCGCGGCGACAAGCCGGCGCGGCTGCGCCAGGCGAAGTAGTCGAACAGCCCGGCGCGGTCGGCGTCGACGATGTCGCCGCGGTCGCGCCAGCGCGCGAAACCCTGCAGGTCGCGCCGGTAGCCGTCGAGGGTCTGGCGCGCGGCGCCGGACTCCGCCCACCAGGCATCGATGAAGGCCTCGATGGCGCCGGCGTCGGTTTCGCGCAGCGGCGGCAGCCGTCGCACCAGCGCACGGCGCGCGGCGGGCGTGGGGAGTGGCGGGGAACCGGGCATCGCCGCCAGCTTAGCGACGCCGCGCCCGCGGCGGCAGCTATCCTGTCGCCATGGACCACGAAGCCCTGCTTGAATCCCGGGCGCCGGCGACCGCGCGCGGCGGCGCGCGGACCGGCGCCTTCATCGGCCGGCGCCTGCTCGCCATGGCCTACGACCTGCTGCCGGTGCTGTCGCTGTGGTTCCTGCTCGGCTTCCTGTTCGCGCTGGGCTACACCCTCGCCGGCCACGATCCGCGCGAGAACATCGCCCCGTGGAGCCCGCTGCAGTGGCTGCTGTGGCTGTGCTGCTGGGCCCTCACCGGCGGCTATGCAACGGCCAGCTGGCGTCGCGGCGGCCAGACCCTGGGCATGCGGCCCTGGCGGCTGCGGGTGGTCGACGCCGAGGGCGGACCCCCGCCGTGGCCCGCGCTCTGGCGCCGCTACGCCGTCGCCACGCTGTCGCTGGCGGCGGGCGGGCTGGGCTTCTGGTGGGCCTGGCTCGACCGCGACCGCCTCACCTGGCATGACCGCGCCGCCGGCACGCGCATGCGCCACGAACCCCGGGAACGCGCATGAAACCGATGCGCATCGACATCTGGTCGGACCTCGTCTGCCCCTGGTGCTGGATCGGCAGGCACCGCCTCCGGCGCGCCCTGGAACTGCTGGGCGACGCCGCACCGCCTGTCGAGGTCCACTGGCACCCCTTCCTGCTCGAGCCGGGAGCCGACGCCACGCCGGTGCCGCTGCGCGAGGCCTACGCGGCGAAGTTCGGCGGCGAGGCGCGCGCCGCGGAGCTGCTTGCGCAGACCCAGGCCACGGCGCGCGCCGAGGGCCTGCCGATGGATTTCGACCGGGGCCAGGTGCGGGTGACCACCCTGCCCGGCCACCGCCTGATGTGGCTGGCCAGCCGCGAAGGCGACGCCGACGCGGTGGCCGAGGCCCTGTTCCGCGCGCACTTCGCGGAGGGCCGCAACCTGGCCGATCCCGGGGTCCTTGCCGAAGCCGGCGCGGCCGGCGGCATCGCCGCGGCGCGCGTCCGGACGATGCTGGATTCGGACGAGGGCCTGGCCGAAGTCCAGGCGGCGCTTGGCCAGGCCGGCGCGATCGGCATCCGCGCCGTGCCGACCTTCGTCGTCGACGGCCGGCACGGCATCCAGGGTGCGCATCCGCCCGAGGCGCTGGCCCGCGCCCTGCGCGAACTGGCCCCGGTGGCCGCAGCCCCCGGCGACGACGGCACCTGCGGCCCGGACGGCTGCCTCGTTCCCGGACCGCCGACGGGCGACTGACGGGAGCGCTCAGGCGCCGGCGGCAGCGCCGTGGCCGCCCTGGCCGGCCGCCGCCGTGCGCGGCGGCGCGGGCGCGAACCAGCCCACCAGGGTGCACAGCAGGCCGTAGGCCAGGAACGAACCGATGCCAAGGAGGTTGCCCAGGTGCTGCCGGTCGACCAGCACCAGCTTGGCCAGCACCACCGCCATCAGCACCGCGCCCGCCAGCCACAGGGCGCGCTGCCCGCGGCGGGAGCCCGTGATCCAGCCGGCCACGCCAAGCACGCTCCAGGCCACCGTCAGCGCCATCTGCGCCAGGCTGGCCGACCAGAGCTCCCGTCCCCAGGCGATCCCGCCCCAGTGGTGCACGCCTCGCAGGGTGATGCAGGTCGCCAGCGCGAAGCCCGCAGCAGCAAGGAGCGCAACGCGCGCCCCACCGATGTCGTCCCGGTCCGACCAGAGCCAGCTGCCGGCCAGCGCGAGGACCCCCAGCTGCGCGAGGTCCAGCGGATTGAGCAGCGGGACCCACGCCAGAGGCGTGCTGTCGCCAGGATCGAACAGCGCACGCAGCCAGAACAGGCCGACGACCGTGGAATGCAGGCCCGCCAGCGGCATGCGCCAGCCGTCGAAGCTTCCGGCCTGCGGCCAGCGCAGCCACGCCCAGCGGAAGCGGCCCAGCGCAAGGACGGCCATCCAGGGCAGCATCGGCAGCGCCATCCGCCAGCCCCCTCCGAGGCCGTGGGCCAGCGCCAGTTCCCGCGCGGCCAGGGAGAACACCGTCGGCCACAGGAGCCACCAGGCGAACTGCGCCCAGGGCGCCACGCGTCCGCCGCCATCGCGAAGCCACGCAAGGCCCGGCACTCCGAACACGGCGAACAGCAGCCATGCGAGCGCTCCCCAGCCCGCCCGCGGCTGGCCGCGGGCGGCCACCTGGGCGAAGGCCAGCGGCGCCGCAAGCACCACCGCGCCGAGCACGGTCAGCGCAAGCGCGGTCGCGGCCCGCCGGCGATGGACCGCCGCGGCGGCCAGCGCGGTCGCCCCGGCAGCGACCAGCAGGGCATCTGCGCGGTGCCCGGTGGCGACATGCTCGCCGACCTCGCGCGCGATGGCCCCGCTCCACCATGCCAGTCCCCAGCAATAGGCCACCACGGCCGGCAGCGCGCGCCCGGCCGCACGCTGCCACCACGCACTGGCGAAGCCCGCCGCGGCCAGCAGCAGGGCACCGGTGAAGACCTGGTT